>PWJP01000184.1 GCA_003559985.1 Saprospirales bacterium | reverse complement strand
TTAAGGAAATTGCCAATCGCATCCGCATGTCTCTAAACCCACATCCGGCCGGGCAAAAGTGCAACATCCCGGAACTCGACGGTGAGGAGTTGAAGGGAATTCAGCACAAGTACAGGGAAACGGCGCTGTTTTTTCCAAGCAATGGTCAAACCTGTCACGCATACTGTACTTTTTGCTTCCGGTGGCCGCAATTCGTTGGAATAAACGAGTGGAAGTTTGCCATGAAAGAGACTGACTTGCTCGTGGGCTATCTCCGCAACAATCCACAGATAACCGATGTGCTCTTTACCGGAGGAGACCCCATGATAATGAAGGCCTCTGCACTTGAAGTCTATATAAATGGTCTGTTGGAGGCAAACCTTCCGAATCTCAAGACCATCCGTATTGGTTCGAAAGCCCTGGGTTTTTGGCCGTATAAATTCCTAACCGATAAGGATGCCGACGAGACTCTTCGCCTTTTTGAAAAAGTGGTGAAAAGCGGTGTCAATCTGTCTTTTATGGCCCATTTCAGTCATCCTGTTGAATTATCAACCCCCGCAGTTCAGGAAGCCATTGTGAAAATTCGAAATACTGGGGCTCAAATAAGAACCCAATCTCCTCTGCTTCGCAATATAAACGACGACGCCGATATTTGGGCTGAAATGTGGCGCGCACAAGTGGACAACAATTGCATACCTTATTACATGTTTGTGGAGAGAGATACCGGAGCACAGGAGTACTTTTCAGTTCCCCTCGTGGATGCCTGGAAAATTTTCCAAAAGGCTTATCAAAAGGTGAGCGGTATTTGCAGAACAGTGAGAGGACCGAGTATGTCGAGCACTCCGGGCAAAGTCCATATTTTAGGCGTGCAGGACATTCCGCTCAACGGCAAGACCGAAAAGGTATTTGTACTTCAGTTTATACAAGGAAGAAATCCTGACTGGGTCTGCAAGCCCTTTTTCGCCAAATACGACGAAAATGCAAGCTGGTTGACCGACCTTAAGCCGGCTTTTGGCCAAAATGAATTCTTCTACGAAAGGGAGCTCAGCGAAATTCTCGACGAAGAACCCGAATTGGTAAGAGCTGAATAAATGGCTTCCCAACGGGACATTAGCGACCTTCAATGAAAAGCCATAAGTCAAATTGGCTGTACCAAACAGATCCGCAAAACAGGGCGAGGTTCTTCCTCGGTGAAGACGGTCCTGAACCACTGATATGCATTGGTGTGAATCCGAGCACTGCCGGTCCGGGTGACCTGGACCCCACTATGCGCGCGGTGAAGAGACTCTCCCGGCACAGGGGTTATAATGGTTGGATTATGCTAAACCTCTACCCACAACGGGCCACAGACCCCAACCGCATTCACAAACGCATAAATCGCGAACTGCACTGGCAAAATCTCCAACAAATAGGCCACATTGTAAATCAATATCAGCGGGCACCGATATGGGCCGCCTGGGGAAATCTCATTGAAAAACGACCCTTTCTTATTCCCTGCCTGAGCGATATCCTCCACCAAACAGGTATTTTATCTAAAAAATGGATATGCATGGGGGAGCTCACAAAGCCCGGTCATCCCAGACACCCTCTTTACCTTCCAAAATCAGCAACTGTCAACAGCTTTTATCCGACGGGGTACATAAGGGGACAACTTTCAGGCTGAATATTACTACGGTCCATTGGGTGGCCTGGATTGAACTATGCGGTGGTTTAGCTTTTTATTACATTTGTAAAACCCCGTCAGTGATTCAGGCCTTGCACGGGAAGAAATTTATAACGAGGAAGACAGGTAAAACCATGTTTTATGAAGGATGAAAAAAAGTTGAGCGAGCAAATTACTTTCACTCAGGGCGATATAACCAGTCAGGAGGATATTGATGCGATTGTCAATGCCGCCAATTCGCAGCTGAAGACCGGCGGAGGAGTGGCCGGGGCTATTCACAGGGCTGCCGGACCAGAGCTGGAGCGAGAATGCCTGCCGCTGGCTCCGATTGCACCGGGAGAGGCAGTTATCACGGGAGCGTACGATTTGCCCAACAAAAATGTAATCCACTGTCTGGGGCCTGTGTACGGCAAGGATAAGCCCGAAGCAGAACTTCTGGCGGACTGTTACCGCAACGCCATGATTTTGGCAGAGGGAAATGAGCTGAAGTCGATAGCATTCCCGGCCATTTCCACAGGAATATTCGGATATCCCATTGAGGAAGCTGCTCCAGTAGCAATAAAGATCACAGCCGAACTACTGCCCTCAATGAAAAATATCGAGGAGGTGCGTTTTGTGCTTTTCAGCAAAAGCGACCTCGAAATCTACCGGGAAATCTGGTCTGAAATGACGATCAAATAAGATGTGCTACTCCTCCCACTCAAAAGAGCCGATCGCATGTGCTACATCCACTTTTAAAAACTCAATGACGGGAGCGAGGGAGTCGGGTCGGACACTGGTATTGAAGTAAAGGGCTCCCCGCAAAAAGTGATTGGTAGTATCTGTGAGGTAAAAGTGCATGGGTGAAGCCGCGTGACCTTCAAATTCCATGATTATTCCTCCCACATTGCCGTGGGATACCACGAATTCATCCATGAAGTCCGAACGCTTGTTGATCTGATTGGCGATTTTATAGGCGTCGGTGATGAATTTATCGTAATCCGTGCGCGAGGTAATCGGGTAGTAACTCACGTACAAACGCGCATCAAAATCCTTAAACACCAGGTCAAACCAGCATGGGTGGCCTGGTTCTTCACCAAAAAAGCGGTCCACTTCGTCTATTTCTGCATAAACGGGATATTCAAAAGAAAAGGGACAGGCATCCATTTGGAACTCCTGATAGGCTTTATCGGGATAATCCACCCTGGGAAACATCCTCGGTTTGGGGTTGTCCACATCATCTCCTCCACAGGCTGGAAGGAAAAACAACAGTGGCACAATAAGCACGAGTAGAAATACGGGAAATCTCTTCATAGTTTCAAAATCTGAACCAAAATCAATACAAGATGGTAACTTTAACCTTTTCTATCCGCCTTTTATTGACCAAAAGCACCTTAATTTTAAACGCACCCAGCACTACTTCCTGCTCTGCTCGCGGGAGTCGGCCCAGAGTTTCCAGAAGCAACCCTGCAATGGTGTCGGATTCACCACTGAGATTGTCAAAGGTATTGGTATCGATTTCCATGATGCGACACACGTCCTTTAACTGGGTTTGACCTTCGAAAATAAAATTTCGCTTGTCCAATCTCACAAAACTCAGTTCTTCATCGGGGTCAAACTCATCGCGGATTTCCCCGATCACCTCCTCCATAATATCTTCCAGGGTTACCACGCCCGAACAACCTCCGTATTCGTCCACCACCACACCCATGTGCATTCTCCTGAGTTGAAACTCCTTGAGAAGGTCATTGATTTTTTTGTTCTCCGGCACGTAAAGCACCTCGGTTCTGATTAATTCCTGCCAATCGAATTCTTCCTCCTTTTTATCAAGTAACTGGATTAGGTCCTTGACGTAGAGAATTCCCACGATGTTGTCGAGATCCCCCTGATAGACCGGCAGGCGAGAAAAGCCGGATTCTCGAATCGTTTTAAATACCTCATTGACTTTTTCCTCAAAATCCACGGCTACCAGATTGACCCTGGGTGTCATAATTTGCCGGACAGCCACATCGCTGAATTTCACAATGCTCTTCAATATATCCACCTCTTTTTCTGAATCCAGGTCCAAACTCACGGTCAGTTCAATGGCGCGATCCAGCTCTTCCTTGCGGGCGGATTGATCCTGTATCAATTTCCCGGAAGCGACCTTATTTTCAATGGCAGATGACCATCCAACCAGCAATCGGGAAATCGGCCAAAATATATCCCTTAGTACGAGCAGTGGTAAGGACATCCAGCGGGCAAATTTAAGGTTGTTGATTCTGGCGTATAATTTGGGTGTAACCTCTCCGGCGACCACCAACAGAAATGTAACTCCGGCCACAGTGACCAGGAAATTGAACAACCGGGTGATGCCATCCACACTTTCTGATAGTGCAGGAATCGCATGCACTACCCACTCGGACCAGGATTGGAAGGTGGTTTCCGGCAGTGTCCGCCAGAGAATATAATCAGAGAGTACCACAATGGCAATGTTAATCAGGTTGTTGGTGATCAAAATAGTCGCCAAAAGGGTTCTGGGGCGTTCCTTTAAACGCAGTATTCGCCGATCAGAGGTGTCATTTCTCTCCTCCATTTCTGATATCTGCCCGGGACTGAATGAGAAAAAAGCCACTTCAGAGCCGGAGACCAGACCTGAACAAAGTAGCAAAAGAATCAGCGCTGTCAGTGCCGTGGTAACATCACCGGAGGGCACCGTCAGTAGAAAAACGGAGAATAAACTTAGCAATCCCGGATCGGGAGGTTCTGGTTCCAACTTGGTAGAATTTGGTGAAGCAATCCCACTTTTCCTTCAAAATGGAAGGTCATCGTCGCTGTCTTTGCCCGAATTTTCGTCATCGGATTGACCGGAATTATCTGTACTTTTTTCTTCAGAAGAAGGTGTGTCTGCAGTTTCGAAGGGCCCGGCGGATTGAGAAGAACCTGACTTGTATTCATCTGATCGTTCCAATTTCCTTATTACAAAGGCATTGATATCCGTCTGATATCGCTCGATTCCCTCTTTGTCTGTGTATTTTCTGTGAGATATTTTGCCTTCAATAAAGACCAAAAGCCCTTTTCTAAGGTCGCGCTCCACGCGTTCTGCAAGACTTCTCCAGGCTACAATATTGTGCCATTCAGTGATAGTCTGCCATTCGCCTGATTTATCCCGGTAGTTTTCATTGGTAGCAATTCTGAATTTAGCCACCTTTGCACCGCTTTCAAGTGTTCGAATGTCAGGATCAGCTCCGAGGTTGCCGATCAAAATTACTTTGTTGTACATGGTTTTTTAAAATTTGATCAATCGCTTGTAAAGATAGCAAAATATTTCTTCATAAGAGAATGAAGCGCAAATTTCGGTAGCATTTTGCTACTTACCAACATACAACTCTCTGTTTTTATATCTTTCAACTTATTCCCCCTAACGGAAAACCCCTCCGCCTCTATCCGCCTGTGGGTTAATTCGTGCCTGATTTGCACAGGTTCAGTGGACCCGGGTAGCTTGAGGTCAAAATTGTCATGCATCCATTTTATCATTTCTCCCTTGCCTGAAAATGCCGGCAGCTCATAAAGCCCTCCCCAAATCCCTTCTGAAGGACGCCTGACCAGCAACAGATTCTGATTATCGTGTAGGTGGCAGTAGGTGATTTTCCATTTCTTTTTGTTCGGTCGGCGGGACTTCACGGGTAATTCGCCGATCAGGTTTCCCAGGCGGGCCACACATTGATCAGATAGTGGGCAACTGTCACACAGCGGATTATTTGGTTTACAAACGGTGGCGCCAAAATCCATAATGGCCTGATTGTAAAGTGCTGGGTTTTTCCTGCAGATGAGTTGATCTGCGAGGTTAGAGAAAACTTTTTTTCCCTGACTGGTATCAATGGGAACATCCAAACCGAAAAAACGAGCGATCACCCTATAGACATTGCCGTCCAGCACGGCGTTGGGGTGACCGTAGGCAAAAGAAGTAATGGCTGCTGCAGTGTAGGGCCCTACTCCGGGCATTTCCATCCACTCTTTCATGCTCCGTGGTTCATCTCCCTCAGCTCTCTCTGCAATCAAGCCGGCGGCCTTGTGAAGGTTGCGGGCCCTGCTGTAGTA
>PWJP01000016.1 GCA_003559985.1 Saprospirales bacterium | reverse complement strand
TGTTTTCGGGCGAGCCGGATATCAGGGTCACGAAGGTGGTTGGCTCAATACCGGACAGGATTTAGAAATGAGTGTGACCGTCCTGAGTCTCGGAATGGGAGTCAGAAGAAGTTTTTAAAAAAAATGGTCCGCCTCTGCCACGTTTTCAATTTTGAAGGGTTTACCCAGTTGATTGGAAATTCGGCAGTTTAAAATGATGGGCCGAAAAATTATTTAAAATGATAAGGAGTAAATTCCACACTGCTGTTTTTGGACTGATTGCCGCACTAATGGTGATGACACTTTTTCAGTCTTGCTTAAAAGAGGAGCACAGCGATATTGACGATCCCGTATTTCCAGGACCGGAGGAGTTGATTCCAGCGGCTGTTTCAGGAGTAGTCCAAAATGAAAGTGGAGAATCCATTCCCAATGCCACTATCAGGGTTCGAACCGCTTACCAGTTCCTTACCGTTGATGCGGATGACCAGGGAGCATTTTTTGTGCCTTCCTATTTGAACAGGGGAAAATACGCGGTGCTGGAGGTAGAGGCCCAGGGTAAATTCTCTACCGTTAAACAAGTGGACCTGGTGAGAAACTGCATTTCCAATGCTACAGTAAATATGCCCAAAAAATCACAAACCCATGTTTTTCACACCAACGAGGGCGCGGAAATTGATCTGCCTGGTGGAATGCATGTAAAAATAACACCCAATGCGTTTGGGAGCTACAGTGGAATTGTGGAGTTTTACCTCTACTGGAGCACCCCCGAAGATTCGCATTTCTACACCAGAGAAATGGGAGGCCGAACCGCAATAAATCAGGAAGGAGAACAGATCAACTTGTTTTCAACAGGTGTCGCTATTTTTGAGTTCATTACTCCGACCGGCGATGCCATTGAATTGTATGACGGGATGACTGTTTCTCTTCCTGACCACCCTGCATTGGGCAGTGGAAATCGCCCACATCATTTGTACCACTTCAATACTTCAGGCTACAAGTGGATAGAGTGGAAAAAGGATGCGGTGAACGGAGGCAGTGTGACCGACCTGGTTTTACCGGAAAGCGGTATGTGGACTTTTGCCCACCCCGCGGGCAAACCGGTTTCTCTGAGTGGACAACTGGCTTACATGGATTTTGCTCAACCGGCAACAGGAAATGTAGAAGTGGTTTTTCCGCAACTGGGAAACTACAGTTTTGAAGGTGCTTCATCCGCTGTCGGTGAATTTGTGTTCTCGAGAATGCCTGCGAATGAATCCTTTAAACTATCGATACGGGATCTATGTGGCAATGTCGTATCAGAGGAGGAATATGCTCCGCTCGGGCAGTCCCGGAATTTAGAACCGGTAGAATTTACCACGGCCGATACTCGAGTGCTCGAACTTGATTTTGGATACTGCAGACCAGGAGACATGCCTGAAGAGGGATTGATCCGTATTTTGGTTGATGAAGTTCAACCCATTCTGATTCCATTTGATAGAACACAAAATTCTTACCGACTCCCCAATTGCAGCTCCTGGGAACGAGGCACTTTTGAGGTGATCGACAGCGAGGGGGTTGTTGTTAGCAAAGATGCCGAACTCGATTTTTTACAGTCCGAATTATTTATTGAAGATGTGTTCGGATGCTTCGATCCCAGTATTGATATGGTTGTGAAATATACTTTTACCAGAGTAGAGGATGGTGAAGTTCAATGGGAAGACAGTCTTTATTTAATTAATCCTGAAGATGGGCTTCAAGCTGTTTTTGAGGTCAATGACAACAATGAGTTGATTTTTCTCCAGCTTGCAGCGGGAGCCGAATGCGTAAACCTGGACCTTGAGGTGGAATTCACTCTACCCGTTAGAACTGTAATTAGCAAATTGGATTTACCCTGTTTGGATATCGATTATGAAATAAATCCGGATAAAACCAGTCTCGTACCGTCCGGGCTTGAATACACCGGCGGGGAGTACGGGTTGGAGGTCAATATCTCGGAATTGGAAGATCAATTGACTGGGGATTTATACAATGTGCTGATTGAAATACTGGTCAATCCTGAAAATTAAGAGACAGAGACTAAAATGCGAAGGGCTTTATTCAAAAGACTGACAAATTTGTTTATCCTTCAATCATAAAGCCGGACTTGGGTTGCGAACTTTGTTTATTAAGCGAGAATCAAGGTCGCAAATCATCGGCCAATACAAGGGCTCTGGTACATTATACAGAATCGTTTCCCTTCAATAGTACCAGGGCCCGTTTTTTACCACAAAGCCGGAAAAATTGTTATTTGCAATAGTTTTTTCTTGAAGGGCTGATATGCTCAGTTGATTCCCGCAAACAGATTTTCTAAGAAGAGCCAAAGCATTCCGGGATTCAGTAAAATAGTAAATGCAACTCCGTAAACTGCTCCGTAGTAGTGGGCGTCGTGATCGATCAGGTCACCACCTCTCTTTCCCGCCCAACTGCTGTACCAGAGGAACAACACACCCGCGATTATTCCGGGAATGGGGATGAGACCGTAGAGGTAGAGCAGTGCCCAGGGGTCTGCCAGAATGTAGATGAAAACCACGCCACTCACTGCACCCGATGCGCCAATACTGGCAAAGGATGGATTGTTGCGGTGCTTGAGAAATGTGCCCACATTGGCCACCGCTATGCAACTCAAATACATGACCACGTAGAGAATGACCCCGAGGGTGTTGCCAAATAAAACCTTGTACATGTTCTCGACTATCTCACCGAACATCCAAAGGACAAACATATTGATCAACAAATGAAGCCAGCCTCCGTGCAAAAATCCCGCAGACAGCAATCTGTAAAATTCTCCCATGCCGGCTTCTCTGACCGGATAGTGTTTGTACCTCTCAATGAGGTGCGGTTGATTGAAAGCCTGGTAGGAAATGATACAGGTAATGATGACCAAAATAACTGTGGCAGAAAAATGCTCCATAAATTAATTTACTCGTGGTGGTAGGATTGTTTGTTAATAATTGTCTGGGCCCTGTAAAGTTGCTCCAGTGTGATCAGTCTCACCATTTGATGGGAGAAGGTCATTCTGGACAGGGACAAAAGACTGTCCGCCCGCTCTTTTAATTCGGGAGCAAAGCCATACGGTCCCCCGATCAACAGGATCCATTTTCGGTGCGAACTTAGCAACATTTTTTCAAACCGGGCAGCAAATTCCACAGAACTGTACATCTTGCCCTTGTCGTCCAGCAACGTCAGGTGGTCTGAATCCGTGATTTTCCTAAGAACTAAATCCGCCTCCGTTTCCATGGCGCGCTTGTGATTTGAGCCGCTGTACAGTTTAGAGGGTATGGGTATTTCGGTATAATCAAGACGTGGCTTGTAGTGGGACAGTCTTGTGGTGTACTTTTCGATTCCGGTCTTCAGGTATTTTTCGCTCGTCTTTCCCAGTGCAATCAACTCAATTTTCATCGGATTCTTTTTTCAATCAGGGGTTATCGGGGATTTTTTAGTTCCGATTGGCCTTAGTTGCTCAGCGACCGCGTCTTGCAAAACTCTTTCTATGGCTAAATTCTGACTTCATCTCGTCTTCCAGCTTGTCTGCCAGTTGATACATCCCACTGCCCCGAATATGGGAGAGCACCTTCCGCGTGTGCTCAATACTCATTCGTCCTATGTGGTTGTCCAAATATTGAATCAGATATTTCCGGTAGTATTCAAACAGTTCCTTCTTTTTCTTATCTCCGAGAAAGGAATTGAATTCAATCATCGCCCACACATCTCCGTGTTCTTTTATCATTTCAAAGAGGTCATCCTCCTTTTCCAACCAGGACAGAAAAACAGCGATGACCTTGAGCCTGTTTGTGCTGAAGTCTTTTTGGTTGACGAAATCTCCTGTCATCCCGGCAAATAATTTCTTTTCGGCCGGGTCGATATTCCTCAATAATTTTTTCAGAGATACATGGTCGGAATAGGGGCTGTTGAGAATGCATTGCATGGTGGTAACTGCTCTTTTATCATCACCCGATTTGATGTATCTGATGAGTTTGGGCTCTAGAAAGTAGTGCTCGAGTTTCGGGCCGTAGTGCTTTAGGGCGCAATCAACAAGCAGGTCCATCTCACTGATCTTGTCCTCATTCAGAAAATCAAAGGCCAGTCTGTAAATCTCTTTCCCCTTGAGGACTTCCCTTTCCAAAAGCAGAAAAGTGGTGGCCTTGTTTTTGTACAACAGGCTTTGGTGCAACATGGCTGCCCAACTCGCCCTCAATATGCCAGGTTCTGGAGGGTGACTTTCCAAGTAATCGATGTATTCATTGAGAAGGGCTTTTCGCCTGGAATTCGAATCCGCCCTCATGAGCAAAAGAGCCAGAGGATTGAGCGTCGGATGCAGCGGGTAAATACTGCCGGTCAATAACATAGACTTCAATTCGGCCTCAATTTCATTGAGAAGGGGTCTGGGCAGCTCCATCTCCAGCATTTCGGCAAAGGAGGAAACCAGCATTTCCTGGAAATCGGTGAGTTCCGTCGGTGAATTGGGAGCTGTGCGCTCTATAAGCAGCGAGTTGTATAGCAGTAAGTTGATAAAAATGGCGTAGGACTCCAGGTAGTTTCGGGTCGAAATCAAATCTCTGGCTTGCTGCCGTAACTCCTCGAGTGCATTGAGAATTTGTTTCGTGCTTCGATTGGTGATTTTATCCGGCCTGTCCAGGTATTTTCTCAAAAAACCGGAGAGGAAATTGGCATACTTCTTCTTGGGGTTTTCATCCGGTAATAGATGGAGAAAATGCAAGTGCAGAAAGTCCCTGAAGTCCCTGTGGTTTCTGGCATATTGCAAAACAGTGTATCTCAGGTCTTCGTCCTTTACCTGCGAGAGAATTTTGGCGGTAAGCCCCCTGAGATTCCTTTTCTTCAATGCCATTTAAGTTATTCAATTCCTCTTCAACACTATCCACAACCGGGATTTGACCATGTAAATATATACCCTTCTGCGAATTTCGGTAAAGTTAAGGCCTTTCTACAGATTTTTAGCGGTTTTTGGATGGTTAATTCTGAAAACCAGTGGTGTGCACAAAAGTTGGACTGTTTATTATCTTTGTCCCAAAAGATGAAAAAGCTAATTCTCGTCAGACACGCTAAATCGAGTTGGGCCGACTTGAGTCGTGGCGATCACCAACGCCCCTTAAATAAACGCGGAAACAGGGATGCTCCTGAAATGGCAGCACTGCTAAAAGGAAGGGTGGATTTACCCGATGCCTGGTTGAGCAGCAGCGCGGTGAGGGCACTTCAAACAGCGCGATATTTTCTCAATGAATTTGGTGTTCCTGAAATAAAGTTGAGGGTGCACGACTCGATTTATCACGCCTCGGTGAATACTCTGTTGGAAAATATTCACAAAATTGATGAGGAGGCGAATTCAGCCATTTTGTTTGGCCACAACCCCGGGATAACTTATTTTGTAGATGAATTGACGAATTTAGGCCCGGATAATATACCCACCTGCGGTATTTCTATTCTGGAATCCGATGCGGAATACTGGTCAAATTTTGAAGATGAGGATATAAAGTTTGCTGATTACATGTACCCGAAAAAAGACCTCAAACATATTTATGGGTGATTGGAGATTAAGCATCAGGCATCCATCTTAAGCCCCTGAACAGTAATCACCCTTTGTTCGGAGGCCCTTTGATCGATTTCCGGTCCGTTTTCTAGTCTTAGTACACCACGTGGGCAAACAGATGCGCAGATGCCACAGCCGACACAGGCCGCGCGGATGACATCCTGGCCTCTCTGTGCATACCATTTGACATCT
>PWJP01000237.1 GCA_003559985.1 Saprospirales bacterium | reverse complement strand
TCCCCACGCTGTCTGTCCTGGCTTCCATCCTAACAATAAATTCGGTTTGGTTGCGAAGAGCTCTGAGGAGTTTGTTGATATCATTTTCCGGAAGCGAGTCGGTTACGTGGCGGTTGGTTTCAAAGTGGATCAAGAAGGTGTGGCCTTCAACAAACATGCTGTCACCATCTGAATAGTATTCGGACTGTCCGGTAGCACTGGATAGCGAGAGAACATAAGTAAGGAGTACAAGAAAGCATTGCAAACCTATTAATTTCCCATAAATGCTGTTTCCATTACAATTTCGTGCTGCCATTGAATTAGTGGTTTTTCCGGGCTTTGGGATTAGAAGCCAAGATAACAATTTTTGAAGACTTTTCCCGGAGACTTAGAAAACTCTTCGGTCCAGTCAGTCGCCCGGTTCATCCCCGATCTTGCCCAGGACTTTGACTGTAACCCTTCTGTTGTACTTCATCTCATTTTCAGTTCTGGCTCTGGGATATATCATTTTTGAGTTGGAGTAAGCTTTCCACTCCAGCCGGGTAGAATCGATACTATTTTCAACCAAATAGTTATAAACCTTTCTGGCTCTTCGCTCGGACAGGTCGTAGTAGAAAGTGCCACGCGGTTGTGGCGGACTGAATGGATTGTTGACGTGGCCCTGAATTTCAAACCGGTAATTTGCAGCAAAACGCACAGTTCGCAAAAGACGGGGGAGTGCTTCTTGAAAACCCGGCATGAGAACCGCCCTGTTTGAAATAAATAGTATGTCTTCAAAATAAAAAGTGGCACCCACTTCCAGCCTTTTTATCGCAACTTCTCCGAGTGTAGGTTCCTCTCGCGCAAGATTGTAAAAAGTCCTTTCCATAATATGGTCCCCGGAGTAAAATTCCATGGAGAAAATTTTCCCTGCCGGTGCGACAAACTCAAAGTTTCCGCTGCTGTCTGTGTAAAAAGTGTCCCGGTGGTAGCGCGAACCGATAATCAACTTACCCGCTATTCCACTTTTTTCTTCATCCTGCGAAACCATTCGCCCCGATATTTCCTGAAATGGAGTTTGATAGCCCGCTGCAACTTTTACCGACCGGTTTGTTTGCCTTCCTTCCCGGCTGATATTCGAGGCCAGAGGGAAGTCCTCCCCGTAAACGTTTTCAATGAACCGACCACTTTCAACGCCTCTTTTCGTTAATTCTCTTTTAGCAAAATCCATCCTGCGGGTCGCCAGGTCTTTGTTGTAAGTGTAATCGCCCACACTGTCCGTTCTCGCTTCGAGTCTCACTCTTAAATCCGGATCCTCTTCCAGAATTTCAATCAAATTTGCGGTTTCCTCCTCCGGGAATGAGCGGGTGTAGTCCCAGTCCGTATTGAAAAGAATCAAATAGGATGTTTTTTCAAAAAGGATTGAATCTTCACTGACCGCGATGGGACTCTGAGCAGAAAGTTTACCGGTAATATCTGGCTTGATTAGAATAAAAAACAGCAGGGCCAAACAGCCCAAAGACCATTTTCTGAGTTGAGTTTGCCAGGAGAAGTTATTGCGCATCCCTTTGTTTTTTTGAAGTACGCATTGTTCTTGTGCTTAAGAACTCCCTTGCCTTAGAGAAATCTGAGAAACTCAGTTGGTGGAAGGGTGTTTTGCATGCATGGTGTTTTAACTTTGCAACTCCTTTGTCGCTGTCCCATGATATGCCATGCCGGTACTTACTCTGTAATAAACGAAAACAGCGGGTCTGAGTATTTGTTTTTCCCAAAATACCTATCTTTACAATTCTATGAGGATTTTGGGGTTGGTAAGTTTATATGTTGGAAAAAGGTAGTAGATGTTGAATAGGTTTCTTGTGCAAATCACTTTTTTTGAATCGTTGAAAAGCGTATGTAGATTGGGATTGAACACTGCAATTCGGATTAGCAGTTTTCATGCATGCAAATACCTCCTCAGGTTTTTATTTGTGGGTTTATTTACCCTTGGAATGCTGCTTCAAGTCAGTGCTCAGTCTTTACTTCAAAAGGGTGAGTATTTTACACATGAGGGCATTGGGGATGGAGAATATATTGAGTTGACTGGTGATGTCCTCAGGTCAGATTTGCCCGATCACTTTGTAGCAGCCAGTGTCATGCCATTTTTGGAGTTTGAAGCTGAAGTGATTTCTCTTGATGAAGAAAATGCCGCTGTGATATTTCTCTTGGCTGAGACAGGAGGCAGGGACCTCGAATTGCTTTTGAATGTCGAATTTTTGCAGTCCGGAGAAAGTATCCACTATTACCGTATCGGTAGTGAGAGTTCCCAGAAATTTGAGAGAAGACAAACTCCTGTTTTTTCAGAAAAAGAGCGCGGTAAATTGGTTGTGGAGTGGAATGGAAGCGCTGACCGCACGGAAGAAATATTGAAGAATAATCCGTTGCGCAATGCATATCTCCACAACGGCTCGTTGCGGTCCGATGAAACTGGCTTTGGGACTTCACTGGAATGCCATATCAATGTAAGCTGTCCTGAGGGTCTGACTTTTAATGAGGTGAAAGATGGTATCAACCGCATCCGGGTGGTGGTTGAAGAGGGTATTGGTCATTGCAGTGGAGCATTGATCAATAACACGGCAGAAGACCACACTCCCTATTTACTTACTGCCTACCACTGCATGGATGGCTTTACTCCTATATACGACATGTGGCGATTTGATTTTTTCTACGAGTCTCTCAGCTGTTCCGATCCTCAGGATGAGCCTGGTTTTTTTAGTCTTACGGGGGCGGAATTCAGAGCAGGTCATCCCGATACGGATTTCTTACTCCTGGAGCTGACAGAGGACTTTCCCGGAGATTTTGAGGTGCCATTTCTGGGCTGGGATCGGCGGGAGGATTATTTGCCCCAGAACACAGCACTTATTCATCACCCATCGGCAGATATAAAAAAAGTGTCACTCTACAGTTCATCGTTGCGAGTGCATCCCAATCAGATAAACTGGAACAACGGAGTGACGACACCCAGACAATCTCACTATCGCCAAAACCTCACTTCAGGAACTTTTGAACCCGGTTCCTCAGGGAGTCCACTCTTGTCGCCAGAGGGTAGAATTATGGGGCAGTTGCACGGGGGCAATCCCTCATGCTCCACATTTTTAGCCTACAGTGGCATACTTTACTACAGTTGGGACCTGGGGGATGATTCTTCCGAGCGATTAAGAGACTGGTTGGATCCATTGAATACCGGCCAGTTGACTCTGGACCCCAGCTTGCGGGAGGCCGCTTTTGATGAGTTTTTGGTTCATGGAGTTGTTAATACGCCTGCAGGTCAGGCAGTGGGAATGGTTGAAGTTACTCTGGAATGCGGAGATGAGAGCTGGGAAACGGTTACTGAAGCAGATGGATTATTTAACTTTGAAGTGTCGCTTCCGGCCGGGGTGGTGGATGCCTGTCAACTCTCATTTAGAAAAAATGTAAACCCGAGAAATGGGGTGAATGTCCTGGATATCGCTGTAATGCGGCGTCATATTTTGAATATTGAGCCGCTTGAGGATTACCCTTTTCAGGCGGCCGATCTGAATGGCGATGGGGTAATCAATGTTATAGACATTGCGATTTTGAGAAGACTAATCCTCCAAATAATCGATCAATTTCCCGATTCGGATTCCTGGAAGATGCTGCCGGACGAACTTGATTTTGACCTGAATGGTGACCCGGATTACTTCTTTGAGGTCACTGGCTTAAAAATGGGTGACGTTGATTTTTCCGCCAATCCCTCCAATTGAAATGCCCAGCAATACTCAGTAGTCAGGTTATTTCACTCGACTTTCATTGCAGGAGGATTATTCATTCAGAACACACAATTTGGTTAAAACTTCCTAAAAATATCTGCTTAGCTACTGTTATTCGTTAACCTATAATTTACAATAAATTAATATTGTCCCTATATTTGTATTTGGAAAAAAATTGGGTTGTTCAGCCGTCATTTGGATGTCCCAGGAAGATAAATTGTGCGTGTAAATTGCTGAGGGAGCTAGCATGTTGAAAAGAAAGAGGTACACCATTTTTCTCGTCTTGTTTATAGGTGGTTTGTTTGCCGCCCTATACTTGATTCCGCATGAATTTCCCTATAAAATAAGGACCAAAGCACTTATTCAACCGGTACAGGAGTGGGAGCTTAGCCGGCTGCCGGATGGGAGTTTGTCGTCTCTGATCAGGAACCAACTCACTGGCTCCATTGACTCTTATGGAGTCACGGAATTCAGGAGGGGAGATGTGGTGAGTTTTAATCTCCGGCCTGAGATCTACAGAAAAGGTTATGTCACCGAGGGGGATACCATCGGTTTTCTCTACTCCAATGACGAACAAGTGCGCATTGCTGAGCTGAAGGGTCAGGTGGATGTACTCAGGGCTGAATTGCAGTACTACAAGACCGGACAAAAAGCAGAGGATGTGAGAAGGGCTGAAAGAGAGATCGACCTCGCCAAAGAGAGGGTGGAAAACCAACGCCGCATTCTCGAGCGCTCGAGAATGTTGATGGTTGATTCCCTTATTTCTGTACAGCAACTGGAGATCGATGAGCACGATTTGGATATGAGGAAAAAGGAAGTAGAACTGGCTGAAGCTCGTTTGGAAATTGTCACCACGGGGGACAAACCCGAGCAGATTGAACTCATCAGGACCCGCAAGTCCGCTTTAAAAGATCGAATTCGCCAGTTGGAAGGCCGGATGGAGCAATTGACTCTTTTGGCTCCCATTGACGGAAAGGTGGTATTGGACCGAAACTACATGGGGAGAGATGTACTGGTGCGGGTTATTGACACCACGGCCTATGTCGGTGTCGCTCCGGTTCTTTTAAGAGATAGAAATTATGTCCAGGCCGGTCAACCGGCGAGGATGAGACACCAGACGCATGGATTTAAAGCTGAGGGGCTGGTTTATGACTTTAACAATGTGGCAGAGGTGTTGAATGGTGAGCCGGTGGTTTTCATTACGACCTGGTTCAAAAACAATCCAAACCCCATGCTGCCCGGCAAAATGGTTGAAATAGAGGTGGAGGGAGTTGGTCTCCGTCCATGGGATTACGCAGTCAAGTTGTTTCAATCCCCGATGTAAGTATGGCATATAAACTTCGCTACGAGAGGAAATACCTGGTACCTAACCATCTGTTAGACGATGTGAGGGCAGCCCTTAGCCCCTTTTTGAGGCCGGATGTGTACGCGGAAAGAGTGGATGGCAGGCCTCAATATACTGTGCGCTCAATTTATTTCGACAGCATACACCGCCACGCAGTTTTTGAGAAAATAGAGGGACTGCGCGACCGTAAAAAGCTTAGGATAAGAGGCTATAATACCAGAGAGGATGACAGTCTGGTCATTGCAGAGATAAAGAGAAAGATATCCAACCGGATTTGTAAAAACCGCTCTCCATTTCTCTACAACGATATTCAACATGTAATTGAAACCGGTGATTACGAGCCCTTTTTGCTCAAAAATAACCAGCAGACCAGAGACGATGCCGCCAGATTTTTGTACAACCTGAAGCGTTTTCACATGGAGCCGGTAAATCTGATAGTTTACCACAGGGAGCCATATCACGGCGTTTTCAACCCCGATACACGAATCACCTTCGACAAAGACATCAGGTCTCGCATCTATCCCCATATCACGGAGTTATTTGAAAATGTCGATTTTGTCTATCCATGGGCCGGCCATTTTATCATGGAGATAAAGTATTTTGACCCGCCGATGCCATCCTGGGCCAAAGCTGTAGTTTGGGAATTTGACCTAAAAGCAGAGGCACTTTCTA
>PWJP01000244.1 GCA_003559985.1 Saprospirales bacterium | reverse complement strand
TTAATGGTTTTCCTCTTGATCTTACAGATGAGATTGTTTATGATTTTATGATATATCACAGTTATGAAAAAGATGCTAACCCTGACAACGATACTTTAAATACTACAGTTGAAACTTACGGCTACCCGGTAGTTGATCTTGGTGATGATATTGCAACTGTCCAACCAGATACGGTTGTATTAGACGCGAGTGATATCTTTGAATCTTATTCATGGTCAACAGGAGAAGATACTCAGACTATAGGACCGGGTCTTGATTATGGGTTTTATAGTGTTACAGTTACAGATGAATATGGCTGTCCTGCTTCAGATACCGTTAGAATTATGGCTAACGACTTAAGTGTATATGAATTACTTTCACCTACTAGTGAGTGTGAAAATACAGATAGTGAAATAGTAACGGTAAGACTTAGAAATGAAGGATCTGATACTATAAGTTCAGGTACTCAAATGCTTATATCTTTTGAATTTAACGGAGAACCTCCAGTTACTGACATTATTATACTTGAAGATATGTTAATTCCTGATGAACCTGACAACTTTATTGACTTTACATTTGATGGTTTTCCACTCGACCTAACTGAAGTAACAACTTATGATTTTCGTATATATCATAGCTATAATGACATTAACCCTGATAACGACACCTTAGATGTAACTGTTGAAACTTACGGTTATCCTGTAGTTGATTTAGGTGATGATATATATACGACAGATCCCGGATCAGTTGAATTAGATCCCGGCGAATTTAATGAATATATTTGGATGGATGGTCATGATGAGCGTATTTATGATGATATTCGTGATTATTCTTATGAATACAGCGTTACAGTTACGGATGAATATGGATGCCCTGCATCGGACACGGTAAAAGTAATAACAACTGATATAGCTATTGATGAAATACTTTCGCCGGAGAGCGATTGTGAACTGACAGATAGCGAGATAGTAACCGTAAGAATTAGAAATGTAGGACCGGATACTTTGGATGTTGGCACAGAAATACCATTGACATTATATTTAGATGGAAATCTTATTGCTACGGATGAAATTCTTACATTAGAAGAAGATTTAATCCCGGATGAACCTGATAATTTTGTTGATTTTACATTTAATGATTATCCGCTTGATCTTACTGATGAAAGAGATTATGATTTTACGATATATCATAGTTACGAAAAAGATGCTAACCCTGATAATGATACTTTAAATACCCAAGTGACAGTGCATGGCTATCCTGAAATTGATTTAGGTGATGATATTATAACTGGTATACCTGATACAGTGGAGATAGATGCAGGTGAAGGTTATGCTTCTTATTCATGGTCCACCGGAGAAAGTTCTCAAGAGATTGGTCCCGATCTTGACTTTGGAGTTTATACTGTAACTGTTACAAATGATTTTGGATGCGAAAGTGAGGATAGTATAGAAATAATTGAGGAAGTATATGATTTGGCAATGAATCATATAAATCATCCGCCAACCACTATTTGTGTTGCATCAACTGATGTACATGTAACTGTTACATTGTATAATAACGGAAATGTATTAGTGCCGGCAGATGCAGAAGTTGAAATGGGATATGTCTATAATGCCGAACCTGATGTAATAGAAACAAAAGAGTTTTCTGAAGATCTTTTACCCGGAGAAACTGTAATTTATACCTTTGTTCAAAGTATTGATATAGTTGATGAGGATAATTGGAGTTTAAAAGCTTGGGTTAGATATAATATAGATGAAAACTTTGATAACGATACTTTATCAATTGAAGGGAGTTTATATTCACTGCCTGAAGTTGATCTTGGAGATGATATTTATACAACAGATCCGGATACATTAGAAATAGATGCAGGTGATTATGCTGCTTATGAGTGGCATGATGGTTTTGGAGGAAGATATTATGATAATATTGCTCAATATTCTCGCGAATATTGTGTTACAGTTACAGACGATAACGTGTGCTCAAACCATGATTGTGTTACTGTATATACTTTTGATATTGCAATGGAAGAAATTGTAAATCCGGTAAGTCATTGTGAGTTAAGTAATGAAGAAGAATTGTCGTTTTCAATTACCAATATAGGTTTTGATACTTTTGATGAAGGATATGAGTTTGATTTTGCATATAGAGTTAATAGTGGAACTCTTTATGAAAACTCTTTTGCTATTCAAGATGATTTACCTCCCGGTAATGTATATGTTTTTGAAACATTAGAATCCTTCGATTTTTCTGATGTAGGATCTTATGAAGTTATGGTTTATTTTGCCGGTAGAGATGGAAATCCATACAATGACACCATTTATGAAACTATTGTAGTAGGAGGATTGCCGGAAGTAACATTATTGTGCAATGATGAACCATGCGAGGATACTATTTATACTGATAATCCACAAAGTTATAGGTTAGATGCAGGCGATGAATTTGAAGATTATGTTTGGCATGACGGCTCCATTGGAGATCCCATATATAATGTACTGGATTATGGAGTTCACTGGGTTAGAGTTTATGATGAATATGGTTGTTTTGATACAGATACGGTTGTAATTATAGATCCAACCGGCGTTGCTACTATATTTGATGCAGGTCATAAAGTCTTACTATATCCTAATCCGGCTGAAAATTTTATAAATGTTGAACTGGATGTTAAAGGTCAAAAAGAAGTTATTATAAGATTAATGAGCTTATCCGGAAATGTGATATTTGAAAATAAATATTCTATTTATCAGAAAGATAAGCATAATATATTTATAGGTGATTTGGAGCCGGGACCTTATTTTATATCTGTTGAAATAGATGATAAGCAAAGGATTTTTAAATTTATAAAAAAGTAGAAAAAAATATTGAATGTTTTTTTTGAATAAATACAATAGATGTTTTATTTCTATTTTTATGATAGGGGTTAAAAAACTTATGTCTTTTAAGATAATTAAGCTTTCAAAGTTAATTGCAGTTTTTTTATTACTTAATTATTTTTTTGTTAATTCCTTTGCTCAAACTACCTGTTCTTCTACAAAAGATGATGATTATTGTAATCCTGATGTGCCTTCCTACTTGGTTGACTTAACCGGCTCTGCTGATGCTGAATGGCACTCTGATGATGAATTGCCTGTGGGATGGAACATGGAAGGACAATGTTGTGGGGTTTTAGGTAACAGGAATTGTGTTGAGTTTATAGTAGAATTACATCCGGATGCTGAATATATTCATATAGAAGTTGATGGTCATCTAGGCAATTTATACTGGGCAGTTAATTGTAATGAAGTGTCAGGGACTTCATCTAGTGAATTTTATGTCTGCTTTGATGAAGACGATACATTTTCATTAATATTTTGTCGTACAGGTAATCCGCCTTATGATTTTTCAATATACTCTATAGAATCTGGTTTTGAAGTTACATTAGATCCTTTTGATAATGTTTGTGAAGATGCTGCCGGTTTTACACTTACAGGTGGGTATCCTGAAGGTGGCATTTACTACGTTGATGGAGAAGAACTTGAAGATGATTTTTTTGACCCTGAAGATTTTCCTGTTGGCGAACATGAAGTGATTTATGAGTATGAAGATGAAGCAAGTTATTGCTCGGGAGTAGCATACGGGACAATAGAGATCGTAGAAATCCCTGATGTAGAATGGAATGGAGATGAGTTTTGTGATTATGGTGGTTTAGTTGAACTTGAGCAAGGAACTCCCCCGGGAGGATATTTTACAGGTGGATACATATTCGATGATCATTTTATAGATTTAGATGCCGCAGGGGACGGGATGTACCAGGTTGTATATCATTATGTTGATGCTAATGGATGCTATAATACCGATACGGCTTTTGTTGTAGTACATGAACTCCCCAATGCTGACGCCGGGGATGACCAAATAATCGCCGAAGGAACTGACACAGACATTGAAGCCGAAGATGGTGGCGATGGAGATTATAGTTATAGCTGGGAACCCGCAGGATTGATTGATGGCGACCCAAATCAACAATTGGTTACTACCGTTGAGTTATTTAATACAACTGAGTTTACACTTACGGTTGTTGACCTTAATACAGGATGTGTAGCTACTGACCAGGTAACTATATATGTTACAGATGATATTTTGCAAATACTCGATATTTCAGCTGATCCTGAAGAAATATGCATTGGTGATACAGTACAACTCTCTGTCTTGCCTTTCGGCGCTCAAGACGGAAATTACTTATATGAATGGACTGCCATTCCCCCGGATCCTACTCTTGGACCTACTGATATTAGAGAACCTACCGCAAGCCCAGATGTGACAACTATTTATACTGTTGAAATTAGTGATGCGGATGACCCTCTTATAGAATCGGTTGATAGCTCAATTACCGTTGTTGTTCACCCATTACCTGACGTTGACTTAGATTTGATTGAGACAGAAATATGTGCAAATACACCTAATTATGGATTTATTGGAGGTCAGCCTGATGGAGGAAGATATTACCTTATAGATGAACTTGGATTAGTTATTGACCCTATTGGTATCGATTTTAATGATTTTTTCCCTCATGACATCGGCGAAGGAGTATATGACGTCGTTTATGAATATACCGACCCCGTTACGGGCTGTACTAATTCTGATATGCAGGAGTTTGAAATTCTCCCATATGTAGAAGCCATATTTTATACTTATGTACCTGACCTTTGTGAATCTGAATTTGTTACTGTTACTAATTTTTCTAAAGGAAATAATTTAACATATATTTGGGATTTTGATGGAGGTACTGTTATTGACGGAGACCCTCTTAATGACAATTCTTTTATACTTGAGTTTCCTCAAACCGATATACATGAAACATATACTATCACTCTTACTGTTATTGATGATAATGGTTGTGAGCATACGGTTGAAAGAGAAGTAATTATTCAACCTGAAGTTATAATTGATTTTGATATTGTTGGACCTGATGAGGGGTGTTCTCCATTACATGTCGAATTTATAAATAACTCATCAGGATTAATTGATTACTTATATTGGGAGTTTGGAGATGGGCAAGTATCAATTATGAATTGGGAACCTGAAAAATATTATCATAACTATGGAAGTGAAGATACCGTTTATACTGCAAGATTATTTATTAGATATCAAGACTTCCTGTGTCTTGATCAAGATACTATGGATATTACTGTTTACCCTGAAGTTGAACCTGGGTTTGCTATTGATCCGGTTAAAGCATGCTCCCCCTATGATGCCGAAATAATGAATAAAGCAATTAATGCCGAATTCTATGAATGGGATTTTGGTGATGGAAGCCCTACATCCAACTCAAGTGATGATATTATTTATCATACCTACGAAAATCCCGGACCGGATACTCAAATATTTAATTTAAGGCAAACTGTTTGGCTTGAAAGAAATGCCGATACAGTTTGTACTAAAACTTTTGATAGAGATATTACAATATATCCGGAAGTGGAAGCCGGTATTTCTGTATCAGAAGATGAAGGATGTGCCCCGTTAACCGTTCAGTTTGAAGAAAATACTCAAAATGCAACTTATTTCTATTGGGATTTTGATGACGGAGGAACATCTTCCGAACCAAATCCTGTGCATACTTTCTATAACTCTACAGATGAAACTATTGAGTATGACGTAGAACTGATTGTTTGGTCTGAAGAGTTGTGTTATGACACTTTGAATATCATCATAACCGTTCATCCTGAGGTAAATGCAAATTTTGATTTTAGTCCTGCTTATGCATGTAATCCTCATACGGTAGAGTTTACAAATACCTCATCGTCAGGTAGCTCAATGTCTTATGAGTGG
>PWJP01000247.1 GCA_003559985.1 Saprospirales bacterium | reverse complement strand
GGCAACTACCTCATCGGACATCTCAGGCATGAATTCACCCGGTTTTCCCTGAAAGCCATTTTCCATCAACCACTCCCTGACGAATTCCTTGCTCAGGTGCTTTTGAGGAAGGCCCTTTCTGAGCCGGTGCTCGTAATCCTCTGCGATGAAATACCGCGAGCTGTCGGGAGTATGGACCTCATCAATAAGGGTCAGCACTCCATTTTGATCCAGACCAAATTCGTATTTGGTATCCACCAACACCAATCCACGTTCCTCAGCCATGCTTTGACCTCGATGAAACAACTTGAGTGTGACGTCTTCCATCTTCAGGTAGATTTTCTCATCCACCAGACCACTCGACAAAATGGATTCTCTTGAGATGTCTTCATCGTGACCTTCATCGGCCTTTGTGGACGGTGTAATAATAGGCTCGGGAAAGCGCTCAGATTGTACCATACCCTCCGGCATTCCGACACCACAAATGCTGCGGTGCCCATTATTATAAAGTCTCCATGCATGACCGGCGAGATAGCCCCTGACCACCATCTCAATTTTGACGGGCCGGCATTTTATTCCTGCTGATACATTGGGGTCAGGGACTTCTTCCAGCCAAATTGGTACAATGTCGCTGCAAGACTCGAGAAACCAGGCAGCCATTTGATTCAAAACCCTTCCCTTAGAGGGGATCGGCCTGGGGAGAATATGATCAAATGCGGAGATTCGGTCGGTGGCAACAGCAGCAATTTTATCCTCGAAAAAGTACATATCCCTGACCTTACCTCGATAGAATTTAACAAGTCCTGGCAGGTTGAAATCTGTTTGCTTAAGTGCGGCAGGTAAAGAGGGATTCACCAATTTCAGATATTTTGAATGGTGTTTTTCTCTGTGAGTATCTCTTTTAATTCCTTGAGCATTGAGTACTCGTAGGGCAGCACCTTCTTAAAGGCATCTTTGATGAGTACAAAAGCGCCAGAATCTGTAGAGGGTATCATTTCAACAATTTTGGACTTTACCAGGTCCTCCACATCACTTTGAAGAAGGGCTTTTATGGAGGGAATGTCATGCCAGTCTCCCTCAATGGCAAAAGCACTTACCTTACTTCCGTCCTGATTGGTCACGGGCTCCAATTGAATGAGTTTCAAACCGGATTTATCCACCGACTCGATAAAGGACTGCGCATCCTCACCCTCGGGAATGGAAAGCATCTCTTCGTTGATGTCTTTCTCTGGGTTGACCAGAAAAATTTCCAGACCTTTTTCATGCACCCTGTACACTACCAATCTGACTTTATCTAAAACGCTCATACCCTGTTTTTTTTATCAGTGTACACTACCCTGATTATCTACATTGTATTACAAAATAAAGGAATCTTTGTTGAACGGAACCCATTGATCAACAAAAAATAATACCCTTTTTTTACAATCTTAATTTTACTCGTTGGAAACCAATAGCTTATACACCACCAATGCCAATAAAACCCGCTTCTCATCTGCTGATACCGGATTGATGAAGGTAAAAAGGCGTGGGTGTACTGATTTCGTATCTACATCGCTATTGAGCGTAGCCACTTTTTTATTGCCCACTTTTACCTCTTCAGGCAGTGATGGCAAAGAGACCAGTTCACCGAGTTTCCTGTTTTGTTTGCGTTCAAGAATTTTTCCATCCTGCACCAATCCGACGGGGTGACCATCGATGTAGAGTTGTGCTCCTTTTCGCCCTTTAATTATGACTATTTCAGAATTGGAAGACCGGACGTAATAAATGGTTTTCTTTGAACTTCTCGGATACCTTTTTACCACAAAGGCCAAAAGTGGCTCATCGTAAATGGAGGTAATATAGCCCCTCGTTTTTCTTCCAAAAATTCGACCTTTCAACTGCTTATTGACGACCCTGGCAGACAACAAATCGAGTTCATTGCGATCGATGGGGATGAGTTCACCGACCATCTTTCTGGCCTCAGAACGCAGCTTGATCACCTCCTTTTTCATACCCGGCAATCCGGGGTTTATATATCTGGAATAAGTATGCACTCCCAGTACCAGCGCCAGAAAGGAAAGTGTAATGATGAAGGCAAAGGCGAGCATACTTTCTAATGGTTGTTTTTTCCTGGTGTTAAAACGATTGAAAGGTCAAAAGTAGGTACAAATCAAGTATTATCCAAGGTAGTTCCTCAGTGTTGTTCTACTTATGGAGCGCTTGAGTCGTATCAATCCCCTGTCCCTAATTTGCCTGACACGCTCCTTACTCAAACCTGTTTGTTCGCTGATCTCTACCAATGAAAGGGATTTGTTTCCGTTGAGGCCAAAAAAACAACTGAGCACAAAAAACTCCCGGGGCGACAATTTGGAGAGCTCTATCTGCACCTGGTCCTTTAGGGATTCCTTGAGAAGCTGCATATCCGGGCTAGCCCCATCTTCATCAGCCAAAAGGTCGAGTAAGGTAGCATCTCCCTCCTCTTCAGAGACGGGACTGTCTATGCTTGTAAAGCTGTTATTCGATTTCATAATACCCTCCACTTCATTGATAGATAAGTCCATCAGGTCGGCCAGTTCTTCCTTGGAGGGTTCTCGCTCAAATTCTTGAGAAAAATACCGGATGGCTTCTTTAATTTTGTTGTAGGAAGCAGCTTTATTGACGGGAATCCTCACGATGCGGGAGTACTCGATGATTGCGTTGAGTATAGACTGCCGGATCCACCAAACGGCATATGAAATAAACTTGAATCCCTTGGTCTCATCGTACCTTCTGGCTGCCTTGATCAGCCCGACATTTCCCTCATTGATAAGATCGGATAACGACAATCCATTGTTTTGGTATTGTTTGGCTACGCTGACTACAAAGCGAAGATTGGCTCTGGTGAGTTTGTCGAGAGCATCCTGGTCACCCTCCTTTATTTTCTTTGCCAATGTGACCTCCTCTTCGTGATCGAGCAACTCAATCTTGTTGATTTCATTGAGGTATTTGTCGAGAGATTCGGCCTCTCGATTCGTAATACTCTTCTGGATTTTTAACTGCCTCATAAAACCAATACAAATGCTGACTAAAATGCCGCTTGGGCAATACACATGTATTGTTTACACCTGGAGCAGTGAATTAGTTTCCAAAAGTGTAAAATACTCAGACCAATAAATTCATGAAAATGGGGAGCGAAGAATTAATTTCTCCGGTCGCGATTCCGCCTGTTTCGGTCGTCTGATCCGCGTCCGCCACGACCGCCTCTTCCACCGCGATCACCATCCTCTCCGCGGGGATTGGGTAGCAGCACTTTCCTGGACAATTTGTACTTTCCGGTTTTGGGGTCGATCCCCACCAGTTTTACCTTCACATCATCACCTACGCTGAAAACATCATCGACCTTTTCGATGCGCGAGTGCGATATTTCAGAGACGTGAAGGAGACCGCTTTTTCCGGCAAAGTCAACAAACACTCCGTATGGCATTACAGAAGCAACTTTGGCCTCATAGACATCGCCCACTTCGGGAACGTGTGTTATGGACTTGATCCTATCCCTTGCAGCCTCCAGACCTTCCTGGTTGTTACTTATGATTTGGACGATTCCCTTGTCATCGACCTCATCGATGGAAATGGTAGTGTCCGTTTCGGCCTGGATTTCCTGAATGATCTTACCACCTGGTCCAATCACCGCACCGATGAAGCTCTTGTCGATAATCAATTCAACCACACGTGGTGCGTGAGGCTTGAGATCCTCGCGCGCGCCGGATAGTGTTTTATCCATTTCATTCAGAATGTGTTCCCGGCCGGCTCTTGCCTGGAAAAGCGCTTTCTCAAGTACTTCGTAAGCGAGGCCGTCCACCTTGATGTCCATTTGACATGCACAAATTCCGTCCTTAGTCCCGGTCACTTTGAAGTCCATATCTCCGAGGGCATCCTCATCGCCCAGGATGTCCGATAGGATCGCATATTTTCCATCCTCTGCTATCATTCCCATTGCTATACCAGCGACGGGCTTTTTCAATTTAATACCCGCATCCATGAGTGCCAGAGAACTCGCACAGACAGTAGCCATTGAGGAACTTCCGTTGGATTCCATGATATCGGAAACAATTCGGATTGTGTAGGGCACTTCTTCCGGCAGCATTCTTCTCACCGAACGACCGGCCAAATTGGCGTGTCCCACTTCCCTTCTACCCGGCCCTCTCATGGGCTTAACCTCTCCTGTACAATAGGGAGGGAAGTTGTAATGAAGAATAAATTTTTCGTGGTGCAGATCCAGGGCATTGTCCACCAACTTTGAATCCTGCTTGCTTCCCAAAGTTAAGGTAGTAAGGGACTGGGTCTCGCCGCGTGTAAATATGGCCGAGCCATGCGCAGCGGGCAAATAGTCAACCTCGCACCAAATATTTCTAATCTCATCGGGCTTTCTGCCATCGAGGCGCAAGCTTTTATCCAGAACCATATCCCGGATGATCTTTTTCTTAATTTCCTCATAGTACTCCTCAATCACCGGGCCGTACTCCTCGATGTACTCCTCCCCTTCTTTCTCCTCCTTTTGCTCGATAAACTCCTTGCAGATATTGTCAAACCCTTCCTTTCTGTCAGGCTTTTGCAAACCGGAAGAGGCAATGGAGTAGATTTTCTCGCCCAGTGTACTCTCCATCTCCTGGTAGAGATTGTCATCAATTTCCGCTGCTTCCAATTCTCTCTTTACAGTTGCAGCCTCTCCAATTTTTTCAGCCAGATCGAGTTGGATCTGACACTGAACCTTAATGGCATCGTGGGCAATCTTAATCGCTTCGATAATCTCACTTTCCTGACATTCATCAGCCTCACCTTCAACCATCATAACATTGTCAAGCGTAGCAGCTACAATTAGATCAAGGGTGGCCTCCTCCAACTGAGTTCTGCCGGGGTTTACAACATATTCGCCGTCAATTTTTGCGACGCGAACCTCCGAAATGGGCCCGGCCCAGGGAATATCGGAGGCCGAAAGGGCTGCTGATGCTGCCAGGGCTGCATAGGCATCAGGTAGCGTTTCACCGTCAGCAGAAATCAGATTGATGACCACCTGAGTTTCGTTCATGTATCCATCGGGAAAGAGAGGACGAATGGCTCGGTCCACCAATCGACTAATAAGCACTTCATAATCGGAAAGGCGGGTTTCTCTTCTGAAAAAGTTGCCGGGGATCTTACCCGCTGATGCAAATTTTTCCTGATAATCGACAAAAAGAGGGAACCATGCGGCATCTTCCTTGGGCTCTTTGTTGCTTACAACTGAAGCGAACAACATAGTGTCCCCAATTTTAACAACTACGGAACCATGCGCCAATGCGGCCAGTTTTCCAGTTTCTATAATGACTTCCTGCCCGTCGGGCAATTTAAAATCTACCGTTATCGGTGTTTGCTTTCCCATGCTAGAAAAAATAATTTGGTGAGTAATGGCGGTCGGGCTTTAAAAAGCCTTTTGGCCTGTAAAAAAAATACTCCCGCGATAAGTATCACGAGAGTATTGAGTGAAGTTTTACTTTCTGATTTTCAACTTCTCAATCAGTTTCCTGTATGCCTCGATATCTTTGGCTGCAAGGTAATTGAGCAATCGGCGCCTCTTACCTACCAAAGTGAGGAGGGTATTCCGGCTTGAATTGTCATTCTTATTTACCTTCAGGTGGTCGGACAGACCCTTTATCCTGTGAGTAAAAAGGGCAATTTGCCCCTCGGCAGAACCGGTATTGGTCTCTGACCCGCCAAATTCTGCGAAAATCTTCTTCTTGTCTTCTTTCGTTAAGTACTCTGACATTTGTTTGTTTGTTAAGGTTACCAATAGTGATCACAGGGATCAGTTTTAGCGGTGCAAAGATACACTTT
>PWJP01000133.1 GCA_003559985.1 Saprospirales bacterium | reverse complement strand
CCCAAAGGTAGAGTCTGTCATAGGCATCTTCATCAATGTCACACAGATCGACAATTATATCATTATTTTCAAAATTACATGAGTTCCAATCAGCAGGTGCACTTTCGATGGTACCCATGAAGTTCATATCAGAACAATTGGCATCATCTATTATAAAAACTTGTGCAGCCAATGGTCCATTTCCACTGTTAATATTACCCGAAATGGTCAATTCGCTGGCGTGTTCATCAATTTCCAACTTGTAAAATACGGCTCTTTCCACATCATTTTGTCCACAGTCAAAATCGAACCAACTGCCCAGAGCATCGTCACCGTCATAAAATGGTGTTGCGCATTCCGTAGTGCCGGATTCTGTAGCAGTAAGATCTGGATTGGGATTAAAATTAATCTCCTCAGCATCGCAGATGAGGTTGTTGTCCGGTGCTTCACACACATCGATGCAAATTTCGAAGTCACCCCAATCCTCTTCCGGGGTATTTACAATGACATAATATAAGGCATTAGACTGGACGGGTATGTTTTCCAGGTCCACATTTCCGGAAGTGACATTATCACATCCAAGGTCATCTCGTATGGCAGTAAGGTCTGCACATGGGGCACCAGCCCGGATCACTGCTACATCAAGGTCTGAGTTGCTGGTGTGGTCAACGGTAATGCTCACTTCACCGACATTGTCTCCTGTCGTGAATTCAAACCAAACCAGTGCTTCATCCTGGAAGTTGTCAATACATCCATCCGCAGATGTCAAGTCACCGGGACAGGCACCTCTGTTGCTAAAAGTTTCGCAATTTTGTGATCCAGAGGTTAAAGCACTTCCCTGACCCAGGTCGATTGCATCCTCACAAAGATCATTATCCGGCGCAATTTCCTGAGCGGCTTCAAAAGTAAACTCTCCCTCGTCGTCGAGATCGGAGGCCACCCAAAGGTAAATGTGGTCGTAGTCTGCATTGTCGATATCGCAGAGGTTGATTTCCAAGACGTCACCCTGTCCAAAGTCACAATTTCCCCATTCGGAGGGGGCATTTGTAACAGCACCCTGGAAATTTAAACCAGAACAAGCCGAAGCAGGACCATCAAGTATTATTACCTGCACCGCCATAGGGTCGTCAAAAGTATTGGAAATATTCTCAATAGTGAGCCTGGTTGCATCCGGGTCGATATTCAATTTGTAAAATACAGCTCTCTCAACTGAATTGAGACCGCAATCAAAGTCAAACCAGGCTGTGAGGTCTGGATTGTCATCGTAAAATGGATATGCGCATTCGGTATTTCCATCAAAGGAGACTGTTTGAACCGGGTTTGAGTCGAAATCGACGTCCTCTGCATCACAGATTATGTTATTCTCCGGTGGTTCACATGCAGAGATGGTTATTTCAAAGTCATCGTTCCAGTCACCGGGATCGGTGCTGAAAAGAATCAAATAGGTGGTATTGGGTTTGACGGCAATATTCTCAAGTACTATTTCATTGTCGTTGTCCTCATCGGCGCATCCGTAGCGAGCGAGGAAAAATGACTCACAGAGGCCACCCTGGTCTTCAAGTACTGCTACTTTCACATCAACTTCTGATGGATTGTCAAGAACCAGGTCTATTTCTCCCACTTCGTCACCGGTTTGGAACTCAAACCAAACACTGGCACCATCGTTGAATTCAAGTGCACAGGGGTCTGCGCCCGCCGCGAAATTGGTTCTGCAAGCGTGGATGTTGCTAAACGAACCTGAGCTCAACTCGCCATCGTGGTTGATGGTGCCCGCACCCAGGGTTTGTGGTGAATCATCACACTCGCTATTATCTGGTCGCACAAATTGAGTGACCTCCAACTCAAAAGTGGCTCCTTCACCTTCACTACTGGCCACCCATAGGAAGACATTGTCGAAATCGAATTCATCCAGTGCGCAGAGCTCGAAGGTAATATCACCTCCCTGAATATCTCCGGAGAGGAGTTCCATGCCATCAGGGTTGTCATAAACGGTTTCTCCGTACTCAGTAGCTGTAGGACAAGCTATATCAAAGGCTATAAGTCCTACGTACAGGTCATCAGCAGAGCCACTAATCCACTCTATTTCAAGGAAAGACGTGAGCTGATCGAGATCAAGCCTGTAAAATAGTGCACTGTCCGCCCCTGTAATTCCAAAATCCTGAACATTTGGAGCAGTATTGTCTGTGACAAAAGGAGTCACATTTTCAATGGTCCCATTGAGGGTTTCCGTTTGTTCCCCACCTCCAAAAATGATTGGATTGGCATCCGCATCACAGGGTAAGTCATAAGATTGTCCCTGTAAGGAGTTGGCAAATAGAAAAATAAGCATTAAAATAATTGTAAAGTACTTTTGCATCGTCAACCAGTTAATTATTTGATTAAGAAAATGAAGGGCTAAGTTAAGATATTTATCTGATTCTTAAAGCCTCCGACACTTTTACTTTATCTCAGAGACAATGATTTAACATTTCGTTGCCCGGAGATTCACTTTTTTTGAAAAATTATTTGAGAGCTTCTAACTCTTGCATCGATTGTCCTATCACCTTGCATGCGAATTGAATTTCCTCTTCGTCAATTATTAGTGGTGGTGAAATTCTCAGTTTTCCGGTTTCGTACAAAAACCAATCCGTAATCAAACCCTTTTCCAGGCATTTTTGCACCAGCATTTTTGATTGCTCAAATCCTCCTGTTGGAACTCCGAGCATCAGGCCCTTGCCACTTATTTCTTCAACACCCCATTTTAGGAGCTCACTGCGGAACAGGGCCTCTTTTTCAGGTACTTTTTCCAGCCAGCCCTCTCTGGTTAAAATCTCCATACACGCCAAAGAAGCTGCACAACTTACCGGATTGCCGCCAAAAGTGGTGATGTGACCCAAAATAGGATTGTCGGAAAAGACCGACTTTATTTTTTTTGAGGAGATAAAAGCTCCGAGGGGAAGTCCACCACCCAGTGCTTTTGCGGTCAGCAGGATGTCGGGTGTGATATCGTAGTGCAGGTGTGCCCATAATTTTCCGGTTCTACCCATGCCGGATTGTATTTCATCCAACACGAGCAAGCAGCCTGTTTCATTGCAGCGGTTTCGCAGGGCTTTTAAAAAACTTTTTTCTGCGGGTAGATATCCCGCTTCCCCCTGCACGGGTTCTATAAAAACCGCCGCGGTCTCATCCGTAATTTTTGTAAGATCCTCCTCCCTGTTGAATTCCATAAAATCGACTCCCCCCAGCAGTGGTTTGTAGCCGGAGGAGTAATAGGGATCATCCATCAGGCTCAATGCCCCGGTACTCGAGCCGTGGTAAGCCCTCTTACAAGCCACGAGTCCCCTTCGTCCTGTGTATTTGTAGGCCAGCTTAATAGCTCCTTCCACAGCCTCAGATCCGGAGTTGACGAAGTAGATATTGTCGAGTGAGTCACTCAACTTTCCGGCGATGAATTCTGCCAACTCAGTTTGTCGCGAAAGGACGAATTCACCGTAAACCATGGTGTGCATGTAGCGGTCAAGTTGCTCCCGAATGGCAGATTTGATCTCGGGATGACCGTGACCAGCTGCACTGACACTAATCCCGCTAATCAGGTCGAGGTATTTTTTCCCATCAGCATCGTAAAACCAACAACCCGCAGCCCTAACCGGCTCAAACATCATGGGTTCTACACTGGTTTGTGCGAGGTATTTCTTGAATAAAGTTCTTTGCCAGGATACCATATATATAATGTATGTTTTTGGCAAATGTAGCGAAAAGGTCACTAAGCCTCGAGAAAAGTGAGGGTATGTTTACCAGACCGGAATTTCCCAGAATTGGTTTTAACCACCGATTTTATTGTCCTCCAGGGGATGATATTGTGAATTGATGGATGGAGTTGTCAGTTGTTTCTTGCCGCAAGGAGTATTTTGCCTGACTTATTCAGAACAATCATCCCATTTGGTGTAGTTTTACGTTGTAGTTTGTATAAAAAAATGTTTGTATGAAAAGCTTCCTGCTGATAGGAGTGACGTTGATGATTTTAGGGTTGGGACAAAACGGTTTGTCTCAGGGTATTGATTTTTTTGAAGGAGATTGGGAAGAGACGCTTGAACTTGCCCGTGAGAAGGAAAAACTGATTTTTGTGGATTGCTTTGCGGAGTGGTGTGGTCCCTGTAAGCGCATGGCGGCACAGGTTTTTCCCGATCCGAAAGTGGGTGAGTTTTTCAATGAGCATTTCATCAACCTGAAGTGGGACATGGAAAAAGGCAAGGGCCTGGAGTTTAGACAAAAATATCCTGTTTCTGCTTTTCCCACCCTCTATTTTATTGATCCCGAGGGAGAAGTGGTGGTAAGTGTTTCCGGTGCGCGGGATGCGGCCGGTTTAATCCGTTTAGGTGAAAAAGCGCTGGCCAATTACAATCCCTATGCGGATTATTCGACTCTTTATGAGGAGGGAGATCGCTCTTCTGAAACCATTTTTCACCACTACAATAATATGCGCAGGGAAGGACAGAACATCCGGCCCCTGGCCAATGATTATTTTCGCACCCAGGTTGATATGAGCGATGAGTTCAATCTGCGTCTGCTTTCGGTAGCTGTAGAAGAAGCAGACAGCAGGTTGTTCGATCTTTTGATTGAAAACAGAGAGGGTGTGGCCGATGCAATTGGTGAGAAGGAGTTCAATGAAATAGTGATGGAGGCCGGATGGAATACCGTGTCCAAGGCAATGAACTTCCGTGAGCCTTTTTTGGTAGAAGAGGCCATAAACAAAATAAAATTTGCTGAACACCCCAATGCCCGCTCTTTTGAGTTAAGGGCACCCATTTACTACGCTATACAAACCAGAAATGAGGATCAGTACCGCGAAAATATGGCACCCTACATCGGGGAATTGGGGGGGCTGGAAAATGACCGTGCCGTGGAGTTATTTGATTTGGGCATGCGATTTTTTGGCGATAATTCCGGCTTTGTGGAATTTTTGGAGGGGGAGTGGAGGAGACTCGCCAGATCATCAGAAGACCCCGAAATTATTTTCCGCCACGCTCGACTGCAACTAAAGTTGGACAACCAACGGCAGGCGTTGCGCTCCGTGGAAAGAGCCATCGAAAAGCTGGATGAGGAAGACGATAGATTGGGCGTTTACGAAGAGTTTCGGCAAAAGGTCAATTGAGTAATCAAAAGAGTGGAAATTGGAACTTGAAAAAATTTCCTGGTTGTTGTTGCTGGTGCCCGTCGTCCTGCTGGTTGCTTTTTGGATGTGGCAATACAGGCAGCAGTGGCTTGCGCTCAAAAGCACCTTTGGCCCCGATATGTTGACACGACTTATCCCGGGCTTTTCCTACCGATTTCAGCAAACCCGTCATCTATTCCTGCTGTTTGGACTTTTCTTACTGGTATTGGCATTGGTCAATCCCCGTTTCGGGGGTGAACGGACAGGAGTGGATGTTGAAGTGGTCAATGTAGTGATCGCCATGGATATGTCCTACAGTATGATGGCAGGAGACAGAACACCTAACAGGCTTGAGGTTGCCCGGCAAAACACCATCCAATTGATAGACGAACTAAGAGGGAATTACTTCGCTTTTATGCCATTTGCCGGAGTGGCCAGGTTGGAAGTGCCCATTACCACTGATTTAGATGCAATCAAAGGCAATATTCGCGCTGCGGAGGCCGGTATGATGCCCGTTCAGGGAACTTCTTTTGCTGCTATGCTGGATGAAGCTTATAACTATTTGCAGCAATTGGGAAGTGGGGTTTTGGTGGTGCTGACCGATGGCGAGGATCACGGTCCCGACTTTCACGGCAGTCTAGGTCAAATGAAACAGGGCAATTTTCCTGTTTTTGGTATTTTGATAGGGGATGAACAGGGTGCACCGATCCCATCAACAGATAGGGACTCACGCCAATTCCGCCGGGATGCGGAGGGGAATCAAAT
>PWJP01000125.1 GCA_003559985.1 Saprospirales bacterium | reverse complement strand
CAATGGATCATTTGAAACAGTCTTTACATACGATGATTATGGCCGTGAATCAGTTGTTGAGGTTGATAATAGCGATTACGTCAGGTATGAGTATTATGAAGCACCAGACCAGGGGAGGTTTGGGCAATTGAGAACCAAAACAGTGCACACTGATCACGGTGATGTTTTAACGGAAACATATGATTATGATATTTATGGGCGCCTTACAGAAAAGTCAAGGTCCCGGGGCGGACTTTCCACCGATTATTATTTTCTCGACATTGATATGGCCGATTTGGTAGGACAGAAAGTAATTGAACATTCCATTCATGCTGAGCCAATTATGTATGATTTTAACTATGATGAGGGTGGCAGAGTGGATGTAAAGAAGTTGGCATTTGGTCAGGAAGATTTGGCCTTCATTGACTATCAATATACCTCGGCCACACAACTTGAGAACTTATTGTATTATGATGGCAGTCAAAATAGACTTCATAGAGATAAATTTTATTACAATTCCAGAGGTTGGTTGTATCAAATAAATGATCTACCTTTAATCCCCGGTGATTATTTTGTCGATGGCAAAAAACTACATGAGCTAACAGCACCTGGGGAATCCCAAACCCACCAACTTGATCATAATGTTGTATTGAGGTTTAATTTGGATAGTTTAAAGAACCCTTCAAGCACCCATTTCTCTGTTAGGTATTTATTGGAGTCCAATATATTCGAATCCGGTGAAGAATTAATAAGTTCTGAATGGTCAAAGTTTCTGGCCAACTTTGTAAAATACCAGGGTGAGGAGATCGAGGGTGAATATCCTTATACTGATTCCATTGAAGTTTTTGCCCATGGGTATTATGAGAATGAGGTCTTCCTTGAACATATTAGAAATGAGGTCCACTCGTATTTTGAGCATGATTTAGGCCTTTCAATTGAAAAGGAACTTGAGCTGGCCGGGATGGAAGCTAATACTATTTCAATAAGGGCAATTGAGTGGCTGCTCAATCGTTTAGAAAGAGATATGGATGGAGTAATTCCGGATAGAGGAGGAAAGGATAAATTCGATCCCGAGGACATATGTGTTATCTTCTATCAGAAAAAGTATTTCGACTCCCCCAACCACCCCCTGGGGGCCGAAGCCCAATTTAATGGAAATATTGCGCATATGGAATGGGTTATAGCGGACAGTGATAAAAGGAGATACGGCTTTAGCTACGATGGATTCGACAGATTGCTGTCAGCTAATTATATGGATCATGGCAATTCTCTGGCAGACTATTCTGTGGGCATTACCTATGAAGACCTTGCAGGTAATATTTCAACCATTGAAAGGTACGGCCTTCTGAACCCCAATTCCCATTTTGGTCCTGTTTATGGGATGATAGATAGATTGGTAATGGGATATTCCGGCAATCAGCTGGTTACTGTTTCGGAGTTGGCACCACAGCCCGGACCTGATTTAGGATATATTGGTCATGGTACGACAATGACTTACGACGTTCATGGAAATTTAAGTTCATGTACACAGCGCAGCATTGGAGATATAACATACAATCACAGACACCAGCCGATTGAGTTTTTTGCCCAGGATGAAAATTTGGCAATAACCTACGATGATGAAGGAAACAAGATTGAACAGCGATACCTGGAGAATGGAGTCCCAACTGATATTATAAAGTATGAGGGCGGTGCGATATTCACAAACGGGGACTTAAGTGCTTACAATTTTGGTGAAGGGCGAATCATCCCCGGAGACGGACCTACAGGAGAGTGGCAGCTTGAGTTTATTATCAGGGATCATCTCGGCAATTCCCGCGTATGGATCAGCGACCTGGACGGCAATGGCCACATTAACTGCGAAGAGGAAATCCTGCAAGTAAGGGATTACTATCCATTTGGCATGCCCCACGACCTCCCCGAGGAGGTGGACCTCCCCTCCCTTCCCTACCGCGATGCCGATCCCTTTACCTACAATAACAAGGAGTACGAAGAACGTGTCACTCGAATGCACGACTATCACGCACGGTGGTACGATGCGGCATTGGGAAGGTGGAGTGTGGTGGATCCGCTAGCGGATCATGCACCGGAGTGGACCCCATACAGATATGGGTTTAATAACCCTATAATCTATATTGATCCAGACGGGTTGTTTGAGACAAGAGACGATGCATTAGAATATGCGAGGGATAATAACATTAAAATTAGACCAAGATGGTTTATTGGGAAGTTATTTACAAGCGGCTCCAGAAGCAATATTGTTGAGCACTCAGATGGTACCTTTGCCATAGAACATGGGAATACATCAATAAGTGATTTAGGTGGTGACTTAGGAGTGATGACAGCTGTCAAAGTATCCCCTGAGGATGTAGTTGACATTTCAGAAAAGGATGACAAAATGTTGGCTACTCAACGAGATGGCACCACAATTGATATTACCAACATGCCTGTTTCTTATACTGGCTTCCCTAATGTTGGAGCGGGCAGATACAAAAAAATATTGAGTTCAATTAAATCTTTTGACAAATTCAAGACGGTTTTTCGCAATGATAAGGGTAAGCTGCCTACTAAAACAGAATCTGGTAAGTCAATTAAATATGATAAAGTTGATATTGACAAGCCTCCGTCTCCAGTCCAAAGGCAACATGGGGCAGTACGTTCTAAACGAAGACTTATAAGAGGCAGTGATGGTTCTTATTATTATACTGGTGATCATTACAGAACCTTTCAAAGGATAAAAATTCCACAGCAGTAAAAGCTATATTATGCATACTATATTTATTGATGGTGCCAAATTCTCTGATTTTGAAGGGTTTATGGAGTACATGCAAGGTGTGTTGCTCGATAATTCATACAATCATAAATTAGAAGGGCTTGATGCTCTGGCTGATGTATTAGAGGGAGGTTTTGGAGTATATGGTCTAAAGGATGAAGTAAGAGTCAAATGGAAAGAGTACAAGAAAAGTAAACAAGATTTGGGAGAAGTGGAGACGTATAAATATCTGTCTGAAAACCTTGAGAGTTGTCATCCCACAAATAAAGAGGAAGTAAAAGAGATGATAATGTTTGCTCAAACTGATAATAGATATACTTTGTTCTATTTTATATTGGATGTGTTTTTTGAAGCGAAAAATGTAAAAACCATAGAACTTTTTTAGGGTTAGGCTGTAAGTCCCACCAGAAAAACCCACCACCAGCTTCCCCCCTACATCCAGGCACCAATGGTACAGATGAAATGAAACCACGGTTGGTGATTAGTGTTTTTCCGGATTGGTTAAATCCTGAAGACCCGTCTTTAGTTGATATCCGAAGTAAACCAATGGGAAGGGTTAAAAGCCTCGGAGGAATCCGGGGTTTTCACTCTTTACAGCATATTCAATTTAGTAGCTTTAATAAAATTATCGACCGTCAGCAAAAGGCATTCCTTATCTTTAGTCGGCAGGGCTTCAATCTCTGCCATACGCTTAAACATAGCAGGGTCCTTAAAGATATTTTGGCTATCCGTTTCACCCATCAGATAACTAATAGTAGTGTCTAAGACTTCTGCGAGCTTCTTAATCACATCCACGGTCGGTTTTACTTCATCCCTTTCGTACTTGCCAATAATAGAATGGTGCGAACTGATCTGTCTTGCCAGTTCAGCTTGTGAGTAGCCTTTGGCTTCTCTTGCTTCTCTTAATTTTTTGCCGAAACTATCCATTGTTAGTTTCAACTCAAAAGTGTACCAGTGTTTCAGTTCAAAAATGTACCACCTGATTCCCCCAAAATTCCCTATATTTGACCCATCACGCAATCTACCACGTCAATGAATAAACCGGAGAGGCATACAAACAGCAGCAAAACCGATGCCGGGGGCATTGGGGGTGGTCGGTTTTTTGCGAGGGATGGGGTGCGTTATGATTCCGGCAGCATCAATTATTCCTGCCACACTAACTCCCGCGTATGGATCAGCGACCTGGACGGCAATGGCCACATCAACTGCGAGGAGGAAATTCTCCAGGTCATGGAAGCAGCCCGCCCGCTGTCGCGGTTCACTCCGTCAAAGGTTCCCCAAACCTTTGGTTTTGCAGCATTTGATCATGCTGCAAAACTTCACTGCGTGAATCCATTCGGCATGCCCCACGACCTCCCCGAGGAGGTGGACCTCCCCTCCCTTCCCTACCGCGATGCCGATCCCTTTACCTACAATAACAAGGAGTACGAAGACCGTGTCACTCGAATGCACGACTATCACGCACGGTGGTACGATGCGGCATTGGGAGAGGCCTGCCCTGAGCGACTAGTCGAAGGGTGGAGTGTGGTGGATCCCTTAGCAGAGCGTGCACCGGCGTGGACACCATACCGGTATGGGTTTAATAATCCCATATTATTTACAGATACTGATGGCCTTTTTGAATCGAGAGGTGATGCCAGGGAATACCGGAGCAATAAGACAGATTTCACCAGGAGAAATAGTAGAATCAGGAAAAATAAGGAAGGCACTTATGATATACGGGTAAAAGGAGGAGATAGTAATTCTGCTATGAGAATAAATAGAAACAGTGGTGGAGACATTACTCATTCGGCAAGTGCAAGGTCTTTTACGGCCGATCGTATAAGTAACTTTTTTAGTAGGATATCTGATTTCTTTAAGGAAGGGGAAAGACAACAAAGCACTGCTGGTGAAAATTGGTATTTATATGGAGATGGGTCCCCCAGCGGATGGGAAATTCCAGCACCTCACGCTAACCCTGATGGAGAAAACAGAAGTATAGATATCTCTGATATGGTATTCCCAGGTTCAGGTAATTTTGTTGAAGGCATTGAAAATTTAATTGAATCTATCGAAAATACTTTTGGCAAAATTAATTTAGGTAATCTATCACGTGAGGATTCACCTCGAAATCCTGTTGATTCTTTTTGTAACTCTTGCAATGGTCCCCCTCACTGGCCATTACCATACAGAAGAGTTAACGAATCTGGCGAACCTTTAGATACAATAACTGGTTATGAAAGGAGATAGAATTGGATGGGTAGTTTCGGTATTATTAACGATTTTTATCTTAGTTCTTATCTTTGATGAGGATAACAAAAATTCCGATCTTGAAATTAATGAAAAACTTCGGTACCATGACTTGGTGGCATATCGCTTAAAGTTTGACCAGAATGACCCGATAATAATTGTATTCCTTAAAGATGGAACAATTCGGTATCTATCACATTTTGTTGATGGTTTTGAACAACAACTAGATTTTCATGACAATGGTTATTTAGCCGCCCGAACCTTAGTAGATTCATCAGGCAATATTCAATTAGGGAGGTATCATTTCTACGAGTCCAATGGGAACCTTTCCCATAGATACAATTATTTTAATAATAAGAAAGTAGGTGTAGCGAATTCCTTCCATGCAAACTCTCCGTATTTAAAAGAGTATATGGAGTATGATTCATCTGGATGTTTACGTTATCGTAGAACTTTTGATGAATTTGGTAAAATGGTTAAAGAGGAAGGAAAGTAATAATTATCCCTTAGTGCTAGTTTCAATTGAATAGTGTACCACCAGATTCCTCCCTTACATCAGGGAGATTTCGGCACAGAAGGAATCATTGCTCAGTTGGTGATTACTGTGAGTAAAATGCAAGCCACCTAACCGCACCACAACCAAAAAACAATCCCCATACCCGGTTAGAAGACCAGTGAATATATTACCGTTATATTCGGAGATTTTTGTCAAGCGCTTCCCCAACAATACAGAGGGATTTTAACCACATCAATAGACGGCTTCATCTCATAACATTCGCAGCGACTGATGTAAGCACCCAACCAACCCCATATTGATTAAGTGGAAAGTTTTGCTGCAGTTTCCTGGTCGAGGTTGTACGGTAGCCAATTGACTGCATCGTCGGTGACCTTGTTGTGGACAACTTTGTT
>PWJP01000181.1 GCA_003559985.1 Saprospirales bacterium | reverse complement strand
TGCAGGAGGCGGTGGTGGAGCCGGAGATGGTGCAACAATATACAGACAAGGAGGCGGTGGTGCCGGTGGAGGTGGTTATTATGGTGGTGGCGGTGGTCATGGTGGCGACCAGAATCCTTTTGAGTATGGTAAAGGAGGTACTCAAACAGAAGGAGGTGAAGGAGGTGGTACTGCCTCAGGTTCAACTGATGGTGAATTAGGTTTTGGAGGTGATGGAGGTAATTCCGTTTCTACAAGCACGATGACTTCTGCTAATAATAACTTGAAAGGTGGTGACGGTGGTGGAGAAGAAGGTGAAGATGGACTTCTTGGATCTGTTGCTGCAAGAACATCAAGCGGAGGAGGCGGCTCTTCATACATTGGTGGAGTAGAAAATGGCTCAACAGATGCAGGAATTAATGATGGAATGGGTTATGTTACAATAACCTACGAAGGGTTTAGTTTTAATGATGGTTGCGTTTCTAATCTTGTTCCTGTTAATGTTTCTGTGGATGCTCTTGACTCACCCGAACTTGTCGGGACACCTCCAACAATAACATGCGGTAGTACAGCAACTCTAGAAGCAACAGGTAGTCCCGATACTTACGAGTGGTACAGCGATGCAGCAGGAACAGAATTATTACATACAGGAAGTACTTATGAAACTCCTGAATTAACAGAAACAACAACATTCTACTTTGCAGCTATACAGGGTCCTTGTAGTAGTGATATTGTGTCTGTTGAAGTGACAATTGAAAATTTTGATGCACCTGACGTATTAGACCCTAATCCGGTAATTTCTTGTGGTTCCTCTACAGAACTTGTTGCTTCAGGAAGCATAAGCGAATATACTTGGTTTGATAGTGACCTTAATGTTGTTGGAAGCGGGGAAACTTTTATTACACCTAATTTAACAGAAAATACTACATATTATGTGTCTTCTAATGATAGAAATTGGTACACTGAGGTTCTTACTTTTACAAATTGTGATGCAACCGGTGAGATTGGCCCAACACAAGAGCAGATTGATTTATGTTATTTGGGAACGTCTCTGGAAGATTTAGTTGAAGTAGAGTCAGGTATTCAGGCTTGGGAAGTTCCTCATACCGGTACATATACTGTTGAAGTTTATGGAGCTGAAGGAGGAGGTGCTAATAAATCACATAGAGGGCAGGGAGGTTATGCTTATGGTAGCATTGAATTAACAGCAGGAGAAATTGTTTATATATCTGTTGGTCAATCAGGAATATATGGAAATGGTTTATCATCTGCACCTGAAGGTGGATTTGGTGGAGGAGCAGCCGGAGGAACAGGTGTTTCTCAGGATGGAGCTGTACGCCACGGTAGTTCCGGTGGTGGGGCATCTGATATACGGATAGGAGGATTTGATTTGACAGATCGCGTTATAGTAGCCGGAGGAGGCGGAGGAGCTGCCGGAGATGGTGAAAAAACATGGTCAGCCGGCGGTGGCGGCGGTGGTGGCGGTGGCTACTACGGCGGTGGTGGAGGTCATGGAGGTGATGTCGAACCACACGAGCCCGGCAAAGGTGGTACTCAAACAGAAGGAGGAACAGGAGGTGGTTGCTTTGATGATACTCAAACGGATGGTGTTTTTGGTATAGGAGGTAAAGGTGGTAACGTAGATTCAAGCCCATTAACCAGCTCAGCCTCAGAAAATCAATCAGGAGGTGCAGGAGGTGGCTTGGAAGGTGAAGATGGTAGTAACAAAGGTGTTGCCAGACGTGCAGCAGCCGGTGGTGGTGGCTCTTCATATATAGATGGTGTTAATAATGGTTATACGAGAAATCGTGTTCAAGAAGGACATGGAAAAGTCGTAATTACCTTTGAAGTACCACCGTTATGTACTTCGGAAAAAACAGAAGTAAATATTACAGTTGAAGATGTTGATAAACCTACAGTAATTGCTGATCAAAATCCTGTTTTATGTGGAGAAGGAACAAGATTAAGTGTAACTGGTAATACTGATAATTATATTTGGTATGATAATAATGACAATATTGTGGGTACCGGAGAAGAATATTTTACTCCGCCTCTTAAGGATCCAACTACATATTATGTCGTTGGAACAAGCTCAGAACCTGTTTTAAAATATTTTAATTTCACTAATTGTGGTTCAGAAGGAAGATTTGGACCAAATCAATCCGATGTTGATACAGAATACACAGGTACGATGTTGGAAGGTAATGTAACTACAATAAAAGATGGTATTCAAAGATGGGAAGTTCCCGGAACCGGCACTTATGTGTTAACAGCAAGGGGAGCAAGTGGTGGAGATGACTCAGAACATAGAGCAGGTCGTGGAGCTTTGATGAAAGGAGAGTTTGAATTAGTTGAAGGAGACATTTTGTATGTTTTAGTTGGACAAGAAGGAGGGATTACAACAGGTGGAGATCATGCTGACGGTGGTGGTGGTGGAACATTTATAGTTAAAGCTATGGATGGTTCAGGACCAAATTCATTTCATTTTTATGATGATGTATATGTAAAACCATTGTTAGTTGCAGGAGGAGGAGCCGGTGCTTATGATAATGATCCTCCTGAAGATTTTGGAGATGGCTATTATACAGGTTTGGAAACTGATAATGCCGGAGAAGAAAATAGCAGAGCCGGAGGTGGTGGTAGTTTTACTCAGGATGGAGAAGATTATTATGGAACAGAGGGAGGAAAATCCTTTATTAGTGGAGGAGTTGGAGGAGAAGGAGATGACGGATGGAATAATTGGGATAGACCTGCAGATGGAGGTTTTGGAGGGGGAGCAGGAAGAAGTGATGGATATAATGCAGGCGGTAGTGGCGGTGGCTATCAAGGTGGAACACCTAATCATGAATCAGAACCTCTTATTGCCGGAGGTGGCTCATTTATTTCAGATTCCGGAGTTTTAATTGAAAGCATAAATGGAGAAAATACAGGACATGGTGATTTAATAATATCTTATAGTTCAATTATATTATGTGAATCAGAAAGAGAGTATATAACTATAAATGTTGATCTCCCTGATAGCCCACTAAGTGTTACAGCTGATCCATCTGAGACGATAACTTGTGGAGATATTGTTGAATTATCGGCTTCAGGAGGAGATGGTAATTATATTTGGTTTAAAGATCCTGATGGAGTTTATGATGTGGGTAGAGGTCCGACTTATACAACACCAAAATTAATAGAGACAACGACATACTATGTAGGGTCAAGTCTGCTGTGTAATGATTGTAGTGGTGGCTCGGTTACTTTTACAAACTGCGGAGCAACAGGATCGGAAGGACCAACTTATACAGATACATATTTTGACTCTCAAATAGAAATTGAATATGAAGGTATTCCTTATATGGATGGTAATGTAAAGGGAATTGATGGGATTCAAAAATGGACTGTGCCTTATACAGGCTTATATAAAATAGAAGCTTATGGAGCTGAAGGTGGTGGTTTAAACACATCTCATAGAGGTCAAGGTGGTTATGCAGAGGGAGAAATTTATTTACAACAGGGAGATGTTATTTATATTACTGTTGGTCAGACCGGCCAGTATGGTCTGGACTTCTCCGAAGGAGCGCCCGGAGGTTTTGGTGGTGGAGGTGATGGTGGTACTTCAAATAATGCTACTCAACATGGTAGTTCAGGCGGAGGTGCATCAGATGTTAGATTTGGAGGATATTCATTGGATGATAGAGTTATAGTTGCAGCCGGCGGTGGAGGTGGTTCAGGTACAACCACATGGAGTTATATTCGTGGCGGCGGTGGCGGCGGCGGTGGCGGTTACTACGGCGGTGGTGGCGGCCAAGGAGGAGGTAATAATCAACCTCGGCAAGAAGGGAAAGGCGCAACTCAAGATATTGGTGGACGAGGTGGCGGATGTAATGATGATACTCAAACTAACGGAGAATTTGGAATTTCAGGTAAAGGTGGAAACAGTAGTTATAATGTGCATTATACAGAGTCAGGAAATCAATATGGTGGAGATGGCGGCGGCTTTGAAGGTTTAGATGGTAATGATGAAGTTGATAATCTTAATTATCCTACAGGCGGTGGAGGTGGTTCATCATATATAGGTGGTGTAGCCAATGGTTTAACTGATACAGGAGTTAATGAAGGTATGGGATATGTTACAATTTCATGGGAAGAAGAAAATGTTGTTTGTGTTTCACCTCTTGTTCCTATTGAAATAGTAGTTGAAGAACTTGATATGCCTGAACTGGTCGGAGAGCCTCCAACAATAAATTGCGCCGGTACAGCAACTCTGGAAGCTGAAGGAAGTCTCGATGATTACGAGTGGTACAGCGATCCCGAAGGAGAAGTGTTATTACATACCGGAAGTATTTTTGAAACACCTAAATTAACACAAACAACAACATTCTATTTCGCTGCAGTAAGATATCTCTGCAGAAGTCAATTAGTGCCTGTTACCGTTATAGTTGAAGACCGCGATGCCCCTGAAGTTTCTTATGAGCCCGAACCGGCTATTTGTGGCGAATCTGTTACAATGACGGCTTCAGGAAGCACGGGAAATTATGTGTGGTATAATGATCAAGATGAAGTTGTTGGAACAGGAAGCTCTTTTGAAACTCCGATTATTACTCAAGATATAACTTATTATGTTGTAGCTGTAGATTCTATACCTATGGATAGAACATTAACTTTTACAAATTGTGGAGCAGTCGGGAGATTAGGACCTTCGCAAAATGAAGTTGATAGCGTGTATAGTGAAACTGAACTTCAAGGAGAAGTTACTGTTACCGGTAATGGAATACAGCAATGGGTCGTTCCTAATATTGGAAGCTATACAATAACTGCTTATGGAGCGCAAGGTGGTTCAGAGGTCAGTAATTCAGGGTTAGGAGCAAAAGTTTCCGGTGACTTTGAATTACAACAAGGGGATGTATTAAATATTTTAGTCGGACAGCAAGGTGGAGGAAATGATGATATTGCCGGTGGTGGAGGTACTTTTGTAGTTAAGAATAATGGAACTTCTGAATCTGATATACTTGTAATAGCCGGAGGAGGCGGCGGAGGCGGAAGTAATAGTACCGGAAGGAATGCTGTTATATCAACATCCGGAACTAATGATGGTAGTGGAATTAACGCCGGAGGAATCGATGGTGAAGGTGGAGATGCAAGTGCGCAATCCGGAAGGGAAGGAACTTCGGGATCTGGTGCAGGAATGTTTGGAGACGGCGACTCGGAAGAACATGAAATTTCTTACTCTTTTGTAAATGGAGGTAAAGGTGGTGAAGGTAGTGGTGCTGATACCCCAGGAGGCTTCGGCGGCGGCGGTGGCGGCTCTTGGCATGGATGGGGAGCCGGCGGTGGCGGCGGTGGCGGATACTCCGGTGGTGGAGGAGGCTATCGTGCTCCTGATAATACTCATGGCGGTGGTGGCGGAGGTTCTTTTAACTCAGGAACAAATCAAGATAATGAATCTGGAGTTAGAACGGGTCATGGAATGGTTGTTATTTCTTATGAACTTTTATGTTATTCTCAAAAACAGCATATTAATATAGAAGTTGACCCCGAATACTACCAAACAATCATGTCGGGCGACTGGTATGATAAAGATATATGGGAAGTGTGTTGTGATGGTGATTGTTATCCGGCAGAATCTCATCCGCCTGAAGAATATGAAGGACGTGTTTACATCAGAGAAACACACGAAGTGCACATTCCCGGAAGCTGGACAAATAACGCTCTGCTTACTATGGAAGAGGATACGGAAATTGATATAATTGGCGATTGGACTAATCAGGGAACCGTCGTTGCTGATCACGGTGCTTTCCGCTTTAGTGGAACTGAACATCAATCAATAGAGCCGGGAGGTAGCGATTTTAACGATGTTATTTTTGAAAATACTTATAAAAAATGCGCCGACGTAGAAATTGTTTCTCCGATGAAAGTTAACGGTGAAGCAGAATTTATAGACGGCGTTGT
>PWJP01000177.1 GCA_003559985.1 Saprospirales bacterium | reverse complement strand
TACTCTTCATTGTCTTCACTTTTTTGTTTCTCCGGCCCCGCCCCGCTGAAAACGATAGAAACGAGACGCACCGACCAGGTTTTCATTCTGCCGTAAAGATATAAAAATGAGGGGGATTTGACGTGATTGTGTTGGTAGATGTTGTTTTGTGAGTTGGGATGCTTTGGGGCTTGTAAAGTTCAAAAAGTAACTTCATTACGAAACTCTAATTCGTTGTTCTCTATCAGCAGCATACGCCAAGCATGCTCGTATATCCTCAACTGAAAGCTCGGGGTAATCCGCTATTATTTCTTTTTGAGTCATACCGGAGGCCAGCCAGCTTAGGACATCATAAACAGAAATCCTTGTGTCACGTATGGAAGGCTTGCCAAATCGAACATCTGATGTGATTCTTATCAATTCCTTATAACTTTTCATTGCCTGAGCGTTTTACCAAAGGTAGTTGTTTTTTGAAATGGCGGATGGTTGATGGCCCCCCAAAGCTTTGCCTGCCCTCAACTCTTTGACGGGGGACAAACGAATGGCTGATTCCGCGATACCCGGTATTCAATCCTTTGACCTGCATCTCCAACTTAAATTTTTTATCTATCTTGTCCCCGGAAAACAGTCAGGTAATTTGAGATGTCTTGATTGGTGTGGCGGTGGTTTGATTATGCAGGGAGGATGTGGTGTGTTTTTGCCGATTGCCGGACTTGTGTTAGAAAAGCTGAGTGAATGAAAGCCCTTTGGAAATTTCTCGTTGTGGGGATTGTTGCGGTCTTGCTTGCAATACTGCTTGTGAGTATTGTGCTGCCCGGTGAGTACAGCAGCAGGGAGGAATTGGAGATCAGGGTGCCCGGGCCGGGTGCTTTCAGGGTTTTGAGCAGCTTTGAGACCTTTCCGGATTGGTATTTTGAGCCGGACTTCGAGGGTGATATCCAAATCAGCACAATAGATGGCACGGCCAGAAGCCGGATTGATTGGTCGGGGGGCAAAAGGGAGGACCGGGGCGCTCTCATCCACATGGAGCTGGGACCGGACCGCAGCAGGTCGGCCAATCAAAAACTGAATTTGAGGTCGGACAGAGAGCTGAACCAGGATTATATGGACCTGGAGTCGTTTTTGGTGGTGCCGGCTGTGGGTGGTATGGTGCGAATAGAGTGGGAAAGACGAAGAATCTGGAATTTTCCCTACAACATCCCCGCCTGGTGGAGCGGATACGAAGAAACTCATCTCGACAAACACCGGGCCGCAGCCACGAGACTGGAAGAGTACCTCAGCGCCCGATTCCCTACCAATGTTTTTGACGGCTTTGAAGTGATCAGAACCCGCGAGAATACCCTGCACTTACTGGTCTCCGAAGTGGATACGGTGGATAGGAGAGCGGGTGGCTTTTCGGACGAACTCCTGGATGACCTGGCGGAATACGTCGGCAAAAACAACCTAAATACCGCCGGAATGCCCATGGGGCTGATTTACAGTTTGCCGGGTACCGACAGTGTTCTGCAGCGAATGGCGATCCCCATGGCAGACTCACTGCCCGGCCGGAAATTTCAATATATCCGCATTGCCGGTGGTGCCAGCCTTCAGGTGAATTACTCGGGCGACTGGAGAATGGGAGCGCGGGCGGGAGCAGCCCTCGACAGCTACATTGAAACCTACGATGTGGTAACCAGAGAGCCTCTGCTCAAACAGTATTTCTACGATCCTAAAATCCACCTGGATGCCTCCACCTGGCGAACAAGGCTTATCGTTTTTTTAAATGAATATGAAGGCTTATAAAATCGTCAGGAACCTTTTTTCGATTCTCATAAAACTCCCGGGCTGGGAAAAAGCTGTTCGGGACTCAGAACAATGCAGTCATCAAAGGGCATAAGGGCGTTGACCAATCTGATCTCTTCCGCCCTTTCCAGGAGATCGGCGGGAGTAATGGAGTCGGTTTTAATGACTTTTTTGTCTAGCAGATACTTCCTTCGCACACCCTGGAGCAGTGGTTTTTCAGGAGTGAACCAGTTGCCATCCCTTTTGACCAGAATGTTGCAGTAGGTGCTGTCAGTGATCAATCCCTTTTTTACAAAAATAAGGTCCTGGAATTCCGGCCATTTTTCCAACTGACTGCTAAAAAACGAACGGTCGGCGTATTTCAGGGAGTAATCAAAATCGCCCGCATCCACCAGACCGACCTTTTTGGGATTTGCCTTCCGGTACCGCATCCAATCCACTTTTTTTATGGTTTGGTGATAGACAATCCTGGTTTTGTACTTTTCGCCGGTAAGGGATTGGGGAGGTTGGAGGTGGGAATCCAGATCGGGGGGAAGGGGAAGGTCAATGGATCTCAGAGTTTTCCTCATCCGCTCGATGTGGTAATCCAGCAGTGGGAATTGACCATTTTCGTACAGTATGGATTCAATGAACAGGGACATAGATTTTTGCCATTAGTTCCTCGTATTCGCTTTGGGCATCGCTCATGCCCGTTATTCCCCCACCGCTTTTGTAGTAGCAGCGCCCGTCTCTTTTTTCGATAAAACGAATGAGCACGGTGCTGTCCAGGGCGCCGTCCCTGTAAATCCCGGCAATGCCTGTGTAAAACCCGCGGTCAAAATTCTCTATTCGCTGAATTATTTCGATAGTCTTTTGCTTGGGAGCTCCACTGATACTGCCCGCCGGGAGGATTTTGAATAAAATACTGCCGAGGCGCTCCCGAAAATCAGCCGGCAGTTGGCCCCGTATCTCTGAGCTGGTTTGCCACAGTGCCCCGGAAGAGGACTTGATCTTATCGAGGTAACGAAATTTCAAAACTTCCACTTCACGGGCAGAAATTGCCAGGTCGTTGCGCAACAGATCGACAATGGTGTGGTGTTCGGCCCGCTCTTTCGGATCGTTCAAAAGTTGGTCGGAGGCATAGGGCAAGCCGGCGTCTATGGTTCCTTTCATCGGATGGGCTTTGATGTGGCCACTTTTGTCAATGCGCACAAATGGCTCGGGTGAAAAGACGACAAATCGGTCTTTCAACAGCAATCGATAGGGGGCTGCAGCGCTGAAAAACACATCGGAAAGGGGCGGGCATTTTTTTAACTCGGATTCAAAGCAAAGGTTGATGAGATAGGTGTTGCCGGCTCTAATTTCTTCCTGGGCTGCCCGGAATGCGCGGTGGTATTCTTCCCGGGTTGGTGGATGCGCAGCGAGTTGAACGGGCCCTTCCGTCCGCTTTTCGGATGCTGTCCAATCACCGCTGTTGCTATCTCCTCTGAAGTCAAAATACATCCCCCTGGAGGCGGCTTCATCCGGGTGGCAGAGTATGCATTGGGATTGATCGTAGCTGATGACAAAGACGAAATCCTCTCCCGCGCCTGCACGCCGGTTTATCTCCCTCTCCGCACTTTTTCTGTCTGTAACCATCAATCTACAGCGGTTTTTTGCAAAGATAGCGGAAAATTGGTTGTTGTGGATGCGTATTGTTTTACGAATCGCCCGCAATTCCGGGTTTTGGGTTAGGTGTGGGTTTTGTGCGTGGTTTTATTGGCGATAATTCTCACAAGTCGTTTGTTATAAGGGGGTTAGGGGTGTTTCTTTGTTTTGGATATTGGTTTCTCGCAGAGCCGCGAAGGCGCAAAGGAAGGCGCAAAGGGTTCAGTTGAAAGTAGAAAGTAATGAAAGTACAAAGTCTGGAAAGTACAAAGATCGGAATATCCTACCAAAGGATTGCCTGCCCCCCCAAAGCATTGGGGGGTGGGGGGCAGGCTAGTTGACAATGTGACGATGCCTAAATAGAGTTGACGCTGGGAAATAAGGTGCAGGCCCAAAACCGGGCAGCGACCATTTTCTCAAAAATTCACCCTTCAGTCCTCGAGATTACGGAAAAACCTTCCGCGTTCTCCGCGTGGGATCCTATACAAGGTTAGAAACCCTTCGATCCTCATAATTATCGGAGAATCATTGAATTACTGCATACAGCCTTCCCCCAATGCTTTGGGGGTGAAACCTATACCGAAAGGCCGGACCTGAAAAAGGCGGCCAGGGTGCCACCGAAACGATATGCATCGACGAAATCCTCCAAATAAGAATGACCCAATAAAACCAATATAATGCAGGAAACTTTGCACTAACGCCGCAAGCAGCCTTGAGCCATAGGCCATCTGCCATCAACCAGTACGGTTACCCTTCACCATAATCCACTTTTTGAAAAAAAGAGAAAAACTAGCAGGCTAAAACAACCTGAAATCCATATATTTACCCTTTGAACAAAAATCCATCCCTGTTATGAAGTACATCGACTGCCTGTTCTTTTTAGTTGCCGCAATCCTGTTTTCGGTGCCGGTTTTGGCGCAATGTGATTTTGAACCTGAGATAGAAGGGGATTTGATACTGTGTCCTGAAAGCGAGGGTGAGTTGCGGACGGGATCCTACGATGAGTATCAGTGGTACCAAAGGTCGTTTTCCGGCTCGGATGAGGCCCAGCCCATTCCGGGAGCGACGGATAGTTTTCTGGTGGTCAATCACTTCGATTTCACGCCGTCCTGGATCAGTGTGGAGGTGGTGAAGGATACCTGTGTGGTTCGGTCTGAGGAGGTGTTGTTGGACGGCTATGCATTTATTCCTCCTTTTGTGGAAACGGTGGGGGATTTTGCCATTGGCCCGAATGGAGAAACCATTATCTGCCGCGGGGATAGTTTACTGTATGTATTCTCGATGGACAAAAATATCCAGTGGTACCGCAATGGGGAGCCCATCGATGGAGCTACTGAGGCCGAGCTGATCGTGACGGAGGGAGGCTCTTATTTTGCTGAGGGAGCACCGGAGGAATGCCCGGAGTTTATAATGACGCTGGGGGTGACTTTGGAGGTGGATAAAAGGGATGTGGATCCCACCGTTCCGGACTTAGAACTCGTTGGTTTTTCCTACGATACACTGACCTTGCAGAACCCGGAGGATTTTATCGCCTGGGATTGGTATTGTGAATCTCTTTCGGAGCTGACTTTCCTGACTTCGGGTGACACCACGCTTGTGGGATTTGAGGATGCCCCGGATTGCTCTATTGGTCCGTTTTTTATACAAGGGCTGGACAGGAATGGATGCATCGAGTGGTCAGAACCGGTGCACACCATTATAAGTAATGTGGAGGAAAATTCCCTGGGGTTGGACCGGGTTTATCCCAATCCGGCAACTGATCGCCTGCTTTTGGAGTTTCCCGAAGACCCGGGGAGTGTGCAGTACCGCCTGTTGAATGTCGGTGGGCAGTTGGTTCAAAAAGGTGAATTGCCGGCCGGCCAATCGAAGCAATTGGACATCGGGAATTTACCCGCGGGTAATTATTTTGTCGAGTTGTCGGCGGATGGGCTTCGGTCAGTGGTGCAGATCGTCAAGGTCGAATAGAGGCCCGGCATTTTGCGCAATTGCGATTCCAAAAAATTGACTCAATCACCCCTCATTCGAAAACCGGGAGGTGTATATTTCCCTTTTGTTTTTTCCTAAAAAACCTCTAAATCCAGCGTAATCATTACGCTCCGGTAAGTCCGGTTATTTATTTCTGAATTTCTTGATGGTTCTGACCAAAAACGGGGGCAGGACATCGTTGGCAAAATTGACGAAGCGGTTGTACCTCTTCATATCGGAGGAGTCCACGCCCTTTCTTTCTGAAAAAGTGGTGGTGATGCGGTTTCTGCTCGCCCTGTCCAATTCGCTGTCGGGTCGGCCGTTGCTGTAGTAGTAAAGCGCGAGTGACCTACGGCTACGGTCTGGTGGGCAGGTGAGCGCGTCGGGATGTCCGTGCCAGGAATCTCCGGTGGTGGAAAAAAGTGCGAGGCGGTTGAACAGTGGGGCTATTTTTACTGCCGAGGCGCTCATGTCGCGCTCCCACAATTCAAAGTGACCGCCGTAGGATTCTTCCCAGTTTTCATTTAGGTAGATCAGGATATTGAGTCTCCTGTCGAGGTTCATCCTGCGGTGCTTGTGAAAATCGACGTGAATTTTCAAAAATCCCCCGGGTTTTATCTCGTGGAATCCACCTCCTTCGAGGTAGGGGTCCGGTATGAGGGTTTCTTTTAT
>PWJP01000105.1 GCA_003559985.1 Saprospirales bacterium | reverse complement strand
TTCCTCACCGGATTCCTCGCAGAGATGGTCTCCCGGATTTCACCGAGGCGAAATATTTATTCCATCAAAGAAGAAGTCAATTTTGAAGATGAAGCCTGAAACAGCAGCTGCTGAAACCATACAAACAAGACTGACTGAGGCCAATTCCCTGATTGAAAAATTGCGCTCCGACGATGGTTTTCAAAAGGAGATTGAGCGAATAGCAGAAAAGGTAACGGGCTGTTTTAAATCCGGGGGAAAACTGCTAATCTGTGGAAATGGAGGAAGCGCAACGGATGCAGAACACCTGGCCGCAGAATTCTCCGGCAGGTTTCAATTCGACCGCCCGCCACTAAATGCCGAAGCCCTGCACGTCAATGCGGGACAACTCACGGCCATTGCCAATGACCTCTCTTTTGACAAGGTCTTCAGCAGGCTGGTTCGCGCTAAGGCACAGTCCGGCGACCTACTCATCGCCATGACCACTTCGGGCAATTCGACGAATGTCATCAATGCCCTCAAAGAGGCCAGGGCACACAAAATGACGACGGTGCTATTCACCGGACAAACCGGAGGCGACGCATTAGAGCAGTCGGATTTCGCCATTCGCATACCCTCTGAAAATACTGCCAGAATCCAGGAGATGCACCTGCTGGCCGGTCACATTATCTGCGAAATTGTCGAATCAAATTTGTTTTAAGTGAGCGAAAATCTCCCATTGCCCAATGCCGCGCTCTTCCTCGACCGGGACGGTGTGATCAATGTGCGAAAACACAATGGGTACATCACCTCACCGGATGAAATCACCTTTCTGCCGGGGGCCGCGAATGCAATCTCCAGGCTCAACAAATATTTTAGCAAAACCCTGGTAATCACTAACCAGCAGGGAATCGGAAAGGGGCTGATGACCGAATCAGACCTGGAAAAAATCCACCAAAAAATGATTGCGGAAATCGAATCAGAAGGTGGGCATATCGACAAAATATACCACGCCTCGCAACTGGAAAGTGAAAACAGTATTATGAGAAAACCGCGCCCCGGTATGATCCACAGAGCGATGGATGACTTCCCGAAAATTTCACTGCGGGAGAGTTGGTTAGTCGGAGACACCACAGCTGACCTTGAATTGGCCCAAACGATGGGAATTTCATCTGTATTTGTTCACAGCCCGGCGGAAGCAGATAGTGGCTGGGAGGAGTTCAAACCAGCTTTGGTGGTGGGGTCGTTGGGGGAATTTGCGGATATTCTTGTCGGGATGGCTGATGGCTGATTGGGGCGTTAGTGCAAAGGATCCTGCATCATATCGATTTTATTGGGCAATTGAATATCGAAGTAATTTGGAGTTTTTCAATCATTCCGGTATGGCAGCCAGTCCGTCGATGTCGAGGACGATTACCTTGCCACCGTTGACTTCGATAAGGCCCTCTTCCTTAAAATCGGAGAGTGTTCTGGTGACGGTTTCTTTAGCTGTGCCGCAGAGGGCCCCGAGATCGGCGCGGTTTATTTCCAGGGGATTATCGCGGGTGGCCAGTTGGTGATTGACGAGTTCTTCCAACATCAGGCTGACTTTTTTCCTCACTGAAAAATGAGCCATGGCCAGAAGTTTGCGCTCCAGGGCTGTTTTCTGCCGGTGTACGATTTCCCTGATGGCGAGCCCGGCAAAGGGTTCTTTTTGTATGCGTTCACTGAAATCATCCGCGGGCAGGATCGCCACCCTGCAATTGGTGATGGTGGTGCAATTGGTGCTGTAGTTACTCTCCTGGTAAGCCTCCCAAATACCCGGCATTTGCCCCGTTGTATTCAGTCGAAGGATGATCTCGCGGCCAAAATCGGTCACCAGGGTCTCCTTGGCAATGCCCTCCCTGATTAAAAACACGTTGCGCGGTCGGTCATTCTTACTGTAGAGATCAAACAGAGAGGGGTACTCGCGCTCCGGGGCATCTTCAAAAAAACCCATGAGCAAGCTGTTTGCGCGCTGCAGGTTTTTCAATCTGCTCTCACTCAGGTTCCCGGCAATTCGATCTCCGGCCTTTTTCAATCGCATTTCGACCACCGAAAGCAGTTCATCCTTTTGAAATGGCTTGGTGATGTAATCGTCGGCTCCAAGGTTCATGCCCTTTCTCATATCCACCAATTCGGTTTTGGCGGTGAGAAAAATAAAAGGGATGTGTTTCAAGTCGCTGTCACGCGATAGTATCTGTAGGATTCCAAAACCGTCCAATACGGGTAACATAATGTCGCAGAGTATCAGGTCCGGATTGGAGCTTTTGGCGAGGTTAACCCCCGCCTTTCCGTCAGCGGCCTGTTCAATTTCATAGCCCGAGAGTTCGAGTATTTCCGCCAGGTTCTCTCGCACTTCGAGATTGTCTTCAATGATCAGAATTTTTGCCATATTTTTGTCTTTTGACTATTTAAAGGAATGGACACCGTAAATTCAGTGCCCTCCCCCGGTTTGCTTTTAAAAGAAATATTTCCATTCAGCATCTCCAGGTACTTTTTTACGATACTCAGGCCCAGGCCGGTTCCCTGGATGTTTTCCGCGTTTTTTGCCCTGAAAAAACGGGTAAATAAGTGCCTCTGTTCTTCTTCGGGAATGCCAATACCGTTATCGCTCACCTTAATCACCACAAAATCTCCATCCCGGGAGGCTCTGCATTCCACATCCTCATCGGAGTACTTCAATGCATTGTTGACGAGATTGATGAGGATATTGGCTACAATTTTTTTATCCGAAACCATTACAATGGGCCCGTCTTTTTCCCGGAAAATGACCTTCTGACCCGATTTAGGGAAGTATCGCAACTCCTCTTCCACCGTTTCAAAAACATCGCCTATTGCAATCTCGCCGGTATGTGCCTGAAAATTTCCCTCTTCGATTTTGCCAAGAGACAGAAAGTCGTTGAGGATGTTGGTGAGCATTTTCACCGAGGACTTAATTCGGTTAATGTGCTTTTCCCGCTTATCCTTTTGGTCTTCCCGCTCATACATTTCAATCAAATCGGCGGAGGATAGTATGGATGATAGCGGTGTGCGGAACTCGTGCGACGCCGTGGATACAAAGCGGGTTTTCAATTCATTCAGATCCTTTTCACGGGAAAGTGCCCGCTGCAGGTCCAATTCCCGTTCGGTGAGTTTGTTGTTCATGGATTGGAGGGCACTGACGGTTTGCCTCAATTTTTCGGTTTTCTCGCGCACCCTTTTTTCCAATTCTTCATTAATGGACAGCAGTTCGCTTTCCACCTGCACCTTTCTGGTCACATCGTGCAGGATCCAGACTTCACCTCGTTCATCAGAAAACGCTGCAAAATCCACCCAGCGGGCTTCTCCATCTTTAGTCGTAATTTTGTAGGTGCGAACCAGTCTGAAATTCCGTCTTTTGTCCTGGAGATACATTTCGTAGTAATCCTCCCATCCACTCCCCATCAGGGCCCTGAACCAGGATTTCAGGCTTTTAATATCCTCATTGGAATAGCCGGTGATCTGCTGAATGCGGTCGTTGAGAATGAGTTCATCACCAATTCGATACACGGCGCCCACGGGCAGGTTTTGAGAGAGGTGGAGCATTCTGGCTTCGCTGGCCTCCAGGCGCTCTTTTACCCTGGACAATTCGGTCAAATCGTGAAGGATACCGGCAAAGTATAGCTCATTCGCAAGTTTCACCTCACTTACAGCCAACAAAATAGGGAACACCTCCCCACTTTTTCGCTTTGCCATCACCTCCCGGCCGATCCCAATGATTTTCCGCTCACCGGTTCCTAAATAATTTTTCAGGTACTGATCGTGCTGACTTTTGTCCGGTTCCGGCATCAGCATATTGATCTTTTCCCCAATGAGTTCTTCTTCAGAATATCCAAACAAGTGTAGCACGGATGGATTGACCAACTGAATGTATCCATTGGCATCGATCAGGATTACGCAATCGATAGCGGTATCAATTACCGCCTGAGCCAATTGTGGTTCGAACTTTATTTTCTTCATGGACAATCTTTTGACAGGCCAAATTTACAAAAATCCGGCAATGGTTTGGTCATTTTACTGGACTACCGATGTATCCATTGGATATTATTTGTCCCATGCGCCGGTTTTTGCACAAAAAAATGGCGAAAAAGGGAACCGAATCCGAAAAATTGCCTAACTTTCGGAATCGCATTGAATGTCAATGACGGAAATAACTGCTGCTCGAGGGAGTTATTCTAAGGACCAGTTTTTTAAAAAATACACTTGCCGGAAAATGCCGGTGGGTTTGAGAAAAAGTCGATACAACATGAAGCAATTAAAATCACTTGAAGATATAATGACCCGGGAGGTCATAACGCTGAGACCTTCTGACAGTCTGGCAAAGGCACTGGATTACTTTGAGAGCCACAGTATCCACCACCTCCTGGTGACCGATGGAAAAAACGGCAAACTACTGGGTGTATTGAGCAAAAAAGACATATTGAACTTTTTCCTAACCATCCGGGCCAAATCAGATGAACTCTCTTTCCCCGACCTCGGAAAAAGCCCTGTGAGCGACGCCATGACAGAGGATCCGCTCTTCCTGGACCCCTCTGACTCCGTGGGGCTCGCCGCCGATATTGTACTCAGCAATAAATTTCACTCTCTGCCCATAGTGGAAGACGGGAAACTGGCCGGCATAGTCACCTCCCACGACCTGCTCAAATTTGCCTTTGAGCGAATTCCCGTAGAGGATTACGGGGAGTTTTCGGAGTGATAATTTTTCTCCGGTATCCACTAAATCAGCTTTAGGTGCATCCTTTCTTGTGATACTCACCGGAAAAAAGCTTCTTATGCATGCCGTTTACTGCACCGCCATTCTTTGCCTGACCATTTTAGTTTCATGCCAAATTGAGGAAGAACAATCCCCTCAGGACCTATCCTCCATAACCGAAGAGGTTTTTCACCAAATAGCCATTGAGGTTATAAAGAAAGCCAATGAATCGATTCCGCCCCCGCCGCCACCCGTACCTCCACAAAAAGACACTGCTCATCAATCTGACATTGAAGAATCCATGAGGATTTGGAAAAAAAAGTCCAAAGCACGTTGGGAGGAATGGCGCGAGAAACGCAAGGCGGAACACAAAAGCAGAAAGGGGAAACAGCATGTGGTAGTCTCCCCGAAATACGTCTCAAATCCCATGGAAACCCATCGATCAATACTGCGCAAGCTCAACTGGAACATACCAGATCATCCCTCAATTAAAATCCTGAAGGAGGAATTCCCGGAACAGGACCTGGACTACAGAGTTAAAGCCTATTTGGAGTTTGAAAGAGATACAGTTGTTTTGAATGTAAATCGCAAACCAGAGCCGGATTTAAACTTTGCACTCCGTATCCATGACATCATCCCTTTGGGATATATTGCCCTCAGCAGGGTGCAACTATCTGATGATGGGCAGAGATTCTACGTGCATGGATATTATCGGGGTTCCGAAATTTACAGAGCGTTTGGATATTTTTTTCAATGGAAAAATGGCAAGTGGGAAAAGGAAGAAAGCTATATCTATCTACCTTTTTGAAAGAGATCTGTCAGTATTTGCTAGGTTTTTTTTCAAAAAAAGTGGTTTAGTCTTAGAAAAAAATAGCTTCCATAGAAAAAAGGGCCTTATCTTTAGCAAGTAAAATAAACCAAGATGAAAAAGACTTTACTATTTGCTGGATTAATGCTTTCCAGTTCCCTGTTGTGGTCGCAACTGGAAATCAATTTGGAGATTGAGTTTTCCCACTCTCAACGAGATTATGAATCGTTGACAGAGTACACCAATATTACGGAAGGTCTTGGTGCCTGGGATGACAACAGCGTTAAGGAGGAAGATTCATTCTTTGAGCTTTCAATTCCATTTGTGATGCCGGGTTTTGAAGACAGACCAATGGATTTTATTGAGATAGGGTCGTCTCCTACTTTCACTCTGGAATATGATGAATGGCCGGATGATCCCTACGAGATTTTACTTTTTGCATTAGCTTCTGACCTGCCCGTTCTCTCGCCATTGAATGACTCCGCCAATACCGATCAGGGGCATATCCTGTTTTACGAGGGAGATGGAGTGCTGAGGTTAGAGTATCAAAATGTAGCCTTAGAGGTGGAATTATATCTCGGAGATGGAAG
>PWJP01000041.1 GCA_003559985.1 Saprospirales bacterium | reverse complement strand
TGGTGAGTGCTGTACCGAGAATGGCTGCGCGCAGACCAATGGAGAGTAGAAATCCAAGGATGATTATTTTGAGGCGCGACATGGGGCTGCGCTTTTTCAGCACAGCAAACAAAATTATTAGGTTGTCCACCCCGAGGACAATTTCCACCACTACAATGGTAATGATGGTTAGCAACACATGACCCTCGGCAATTTCTAACATTTCAGAAGTACAGGATGGAAATTATTGGGAATCGCAGCTGGGAATTACATCATTTTTCCACCACTTCTTCCAGTTGTGAATAACCCTGTAGTCTTCCTCGTCTGTTCATGGTTTCAGAGCGAATCATGCCGTAGCGCGGGCTGTAATACTCAACCGATTGTGACCTCGAGCGAATCACGGCTCTTACCATATTTTCCTGGCTAATTTTATAAGCTTCAAAAGTTCCCGCGGGCGTAGTGACTTCGGATTTTTCATCCACAGTCCGGTCGGTTATCTCCATATTGATGGTCATTGGAATGGGTGAGGTGATCCGGGCTTCCATCTGGGCATCCGGCAATCGGTCTCCCACGGAAATATTGTCCGGTATGGAGAGGTCTGAACCACTAATCTCCATTTCCATACCCTCGCCAAAAGCATCGCTGAATTCGTTCATGTGCATGCCTTCGAGACCTATGTAGTAGGTGTCTTTCTCGCAGTAGGCAGTGAAAGAATTGGTCATTAGGATGTCGCCATTTGGTTCGCGAATAGTGAGGGCAACCTCCGCTTCAATGCGGTCTCCATCACGCTTTAGCTCAAGTACTTTCCACTGATGTCTGCTCTCCAATCTATCCCTTCTGTCATAATGAGCATAGGTCATACTTTCAAAATGCTCAAAGGGAAAAAACTGACTGCATGAGGACTGACTTTTCAGGTCTGTCCCGAACAGTAATGCTGCAAAAAGTACTACAATTGCTAATCTCATGTCTTTGGAGGTTTTGGTTAAAAGACTCAATGATTTGTTAACGCGTAACTGCAAAGGTAAGTTTTAAATAATCAGTGCCCGTGTATTTTTGATTGAAAGCATGGCAATGTATGAGGGTGGAATTGTGGTAAACTTCCCATTTGTCCGGGAAAATCTTTAACACCTGTTGCGAAGATTGAGGTACATTTTTTTTAATACCCGCAGAAAGACCCGGTACTCCTCTGAACTTATGCCATCAAGTGCCCTGTTGGTAATTGAGTTGATGAGTGGCACCAGTTCATTTCTCAGTTCTTTTCCGCTGATAGTCAGATAGATGAGCTTGTTCCGCCGGTCTTTTTCATCGCTCACCCTGACGATGACTTTCATGCGCTCCAGCTCATCCAGGCTTCTGGTGATTGCGGCTTTGTCCTTGATGCTGGTTACTGCCAACTCCTGTTGTTTCACCCCATCGCGGGTCCACAAGTCGAGCAATACACCAAAGTGCTTTTCATTCAATTCCAGTTTGAGTTTTTTAAGCTCCTTTCTGAAGCGCAGTCTTAGCAAGCGACTCATTCGGTTGGATAGTAGGCCGAATATTTCCCCTGTATTTTTTAGGTGTATAGAACTCATCTTATATCATTCAGTTTAGGTTTTTCAGGACAATACATTTTTCAAATCAGCCCCCCTCTCTAAAAGCCTCAAATCCAATTTCCAGTACAGCCGTAAAATTTCTCGGTGGAATGGACCTGAACCGTGTGTGCATGACCACATCAAATTGGTCTCCACCAAGCACCTCTTTAAGATTCGTAATACTGGGTATCAGTTGCACCCGGTCTATATTCCTGACCGGAATTTGCAGGGTGTAAGCGGCTTCAAAATTCAGGTCTCTGTTGTCCGGCTTGAATAAATCGATGACGATTTCATCTATCATGCTCAAGTCCTCATCTCCGAGTAATGTGGTCAGCCTGGCAAAGGAAGTGTTAATGGCTGCGATATCCTCAAACTCAATGTTGTTTTGTTCGAGAAAAAAGTCGATGCCCGTTTCCTCGTTTTGAAGCACCAATTGATGGAAATTGAACGTATTGAGGCCGGCAGGAACTTCCACTTCAAAAATGTATCGCATTTCAAAAACCGGTCTGGCACTGTCACTTCTGCACGAGAAACTTCCAGCAACCACAGCAATTGCTAAAATCCAGGCCAATATACGAACCCCGGGACTGGTGGTGGAATTTGATAACATTTAATGAATATTCATTTACTAAAGCCTCAAATAAACAAACGGTTAGATTCACTGAGATGTTGGCACTTCCACTTTAATTGTAATTTGCAAGGTGAAAAAACTCTGTTATTGCTCGCGACACATCCGATAATCCGGCACAAAATTTTACGGACCCTGGACTTCAAATTCATGCTGACAATCCGTTTAACCGGAAAATCTGCAATTTTTTACCCGGGATAAAAAAAAGGGCTGTATATTTCGAGAAAATAAAGAATCGACCTTTAAAACTGAGCAAAATGGGAGAGCAGAAAGTATCAATTCTCACGGGCGGTAGAAGCCTCCAGCGCTTCACAAGACATCTGATAAACGATGTAGAAGCCCTCAATCACATGATTGAAAACGACTGGTTTGAAAAGGATGTCGTACGCATTGGTGCGGAGCAGGAAATGTGCCTGGTAGATAAAACCACTTTCAAACCCCTGTCCAAGAACATTGAATTGCTCGAGATGCTCGGTGATGTCGATTTTGCAGAAACAGAACTCGCGAAGTTCAACCTGGAAATCAACCTGGACCCTCGTGTTTTCAAGGGAGATTGTTTTTCTCAAATGGAGAGTGAAACCCGCCGCAATATATTGTATATCCAGGAGCGCGCTGATAAAATGAATGCCCAGATCATTCTCACCGGCATTCTACCCACACTGAGACAGCACCATTTAGAAATGGACAATCTCACACCGGTCAAGCGCTACAAAGCACTGATGGATGCAATCAATTCGCAACTGCTCAAGGATGCGTACGAACTTAGACTCACGGGAATTGATGAAATCAATATCAAGCACAATTCTCCCATGCTGGAGGCTTGTAATACCAGTTTTCAGGTTCATCTTCAGGTGCATCCGGGCAATTTCGTGCAATTGTACAATATTGCACAGGTCCTCACCGCTCCGGTCATGGCCATTTCGGCCAATTCACCCATTGTATTTGGAAAGAGACTTTGGCACGAGAGCAGAATTGCCCTGTTTCAACAATCCCTTGACACGAGAAGTAGCAATGAGCACCTACGCGAGCGAAGTGCCCGGGTTTATTTTGGAAACGATTGGGTGCGCAATTCCATACTCGACATTTACAAAGAGGATATTGCGCGGTTCCGGGTTTTGATAAGTGGAGACCAGGAGGAGGATGCACTGCAGTTAATTAAAGAGGGCAAAGTTCCCAAACTCAGAGCGCTTCAGGTCCACAATTCCACGGTGTATCGCTGGAATCGACCCTGCTACGGAATCAGTGAAAACGGCCAGCCACATCTCCGGATTGAAAACAGGGTCTTACCCGCAGGACCTACCATTGCCGATGAAGTGGCCAATGCTGCTCTCTGGTTGGGGGCCATGGTTGACTATTCTTCGTCTTTTGAGGACATCACCCAGTTCATCAGTTTTCCGGAGGCCAGGGATAATTTCATAAAAGCAGCGCGATACGGGATTGACACCAAATTCACATGGCTCAATGACGCTAAGGTTTCAGCTGTTGACTTAATAAGAGATGAAATAATCCCAAGGGCCAAGAACGGTCTGAAAAAAATGGATGTGGATGAAAAAGATATTGAGTACTACATGGGGATGATCGAAAAGAGAACTGAAAAACACGTTACCGGTGCGCGATGGATGCTCAGGTCTTACAACGACCTCATTGAAAAAATACCGAGGGACGAGGCAGTTTCGGTACTCACTTCTTCTATAATCAGAAACCAAATGGCTTCTCTCCCCATTCACGAATGGCACGCTCCCACCGCCAAAGACCTGGAAATCTACGAACCCTCCAAAATTCAGGTGGAGGAATTTATGACCACGGACTTATTCACAGCGCGGAAAGATGATATTGTTGATTTGGTGGCTGAAATGATGAACTGGAGAAAAATACGGTATTTGCCTGTGGAGAATGATAAGGGAGAACTGGAGGGGCTGGTGACCCTTAGAATGATCTTGAGACATTTCTTAAAAATGAGAAAACTCAAGAGCAATAAAACCACTGTAGTCGGTGAACTCATGCTGAACAAAGTAAAAACAGTGCGACCGACAGATACCATTCTTCACGCCATGAGGATTATGAACGAAAACAAATTTGGTTGCCTGCCCGTGGTCAAGGGCAAAGAGTTGGTGGGGATAATTACCGAGCAGGACTTTTTGAGAATCTCAGGCCGCCTCATCGAGCGACTTGAAGAGGAGGATACAGATTGAAGGCAAAAAAACTAAGCCTAAAATATTAAAAGTTTTTGTCTGAAATCTATCAGAAAACATCGGGATAGGTCAGGTATTCCCAGGTCGTACTTGACCCGGAAAGTCTCACCCATCGCGTATCCAAAAACTGCTCGTATCTGGAAAACAGTATGTAGTTGCCCGGATACTGAGCCGGAAAAACACACAGGCCATCCTCTCCAGTGATACAGGAGGCAAAATAATCTCCCAATTCCAACTTCTCTAAACTCTCGAAGAGATACAACTCCACCTCCGCGACATAGCCGGTGAAATTCTCCTGCTTACAAGTCGGCAAGTCCTCAGGTTCGCAATAGCCTGTAACTATGTGCAATCTCGCATTCTTTTCATCCACATCCAGATCGGTAAAATCCTCCGTTTTCTCATCACTGCACGAAAACAGGCAAAAAACCAGTAAAATCGCAGTTGCAAATCTCATAAAACACCCTTTTTTGTTGAACGACTGTCAGGTTGAGAGGTTAATTTAATAATAATCGGTAAATTTGCCGCCATTCAAATTAAAATATTTAGATATGATGCCATTTGATATAGACATGATCAGGAATTTCTACAGTTCCTTAGAAGACAAACTAAATGAAGTCAGAGGTAAAATTGACAGACCACTTACCCTGACAGAAAAAATATTGTTCACTCACCTTCATGCTGAATCCCCGTTAAGGGATTACAAAAGGGCAGGTGATTATGTGTTTTTTGCACCGGACCGCGTAGCAATGCAGGATGCCACCGCACAAATGGCCCTGCTTCAATTTATGATGGCCGGGAGGAAAAATGTGGCGGTGCCGTCAACCGTGCATTGCGACCACCTCATTATGGCCGAAACCGGTGCTGCAGCAGATTTAGAAACATCAATCGAAGCCAATAAAGAGGTGTTTGACTTTCTCGCCAGTGTTTCCAACAAATATGGAATTGGTTTTTGGAAGCCCAGTGCCGTGATTATTCACCAAATTGTTCTCGAAAATTACGCATTCCCCGGTGGAATGATGATAGGGACGGATTCCCATACACCCAATGCCGGAGGCCTCGGAATGGTCGCTATCGGTGTGGGTGGTGCCGATGCCGTGGATGTGATGAGTGGCATGCCCTGGGAATTGAAAATGCCCAAGGTAATTGGTGTGAAACTGACGGGTAAACTATCTGGATGGACCTCTCCCAAGGATGTGATACTCAAAGTAGCCGGAATTCTTACCGTAAAGGGAGGAACCGGAGCCATAGTGGAGTATTTTGGAGAAGGCGCTGAGTCCATGTCCTGTACTGGAAAGGGAACCATTTGTAATATGGGTGCAGAAATCGGAGCAACTACCTCTACTTTTGGTTACGACGATGCCATGGGTAGGTATTTACGCGCTACCAACAGGGCGGAAGTGGCTGACCTGGCCGATGCCCATAAAGAGCACCTCACAGGAGACAAAGCCTGCTACGACAACCCGGAAAAGTACTTCGATCGCGTGATTGAAATTGACCTTTCCACGCTTGAGCCCCACATCAACGGACCTTATACACCCGACCTGGCCAGACCGATATCGAAGTTTGCCGAGGAAGTTAAGAAAAATGGCTATCCCGAAAAACTGGAAGTGGGCCTCATTGGTAGTTGCACCAACTCATCTTACGAAGACCTCACCAGAGCGGCTTCCATTGCCAAGCAAGCTGTCGATAAAAAACTCAAGGTCAAATCTGAATTTACAGTAACGCCGGGTTCCGAACTCA
>PWJP01000096.1 GCA_003559985.1 Saprospirales bacterium | reverse complement strand
GTCCAGTATCTTTTTGTGACCGAGATGCACACCGTCGAATGACCCGATGGTCACCACGCTTTTCCTGAATTCAGGCAATTTATCGATGTCCCTGTGAACTTTCATCCCTTGTCGTTACTCCTTTTTGTTAAAACGGAATCGTCAGTTTGTGAATATACAATCAGTCCTCCGGGAGATGACCGGCCAGGATAATTGTGATGAGGCAAAAGTAGTGAAAAATATTTAATGCTTTTCTCAAAGATGTAATTGATTGCTCTTCAAATGCTTGTATTTAGTTGTTTGGGTTCTAAAGCAGATTTTCCACATAGCGGAATTTTTCAAAATATGCCTTATCGAAAAATGATATCCATCACATTTTGTTCACATAATATCACAGAGGAGGGTATAGGTTGTCCATGTAATGATCTTGATAAAACTACTGGAATTTCTTTAAGTCAATGTCCCTTTTACCCAATTGCATCATAACCTAATTATCCCGGTGGCTGACAGGGATCTGCCATCAGATGGCCAAATTCCGGGACCGGGATACATGGTAGGTCGCTTGGTGAAATATTGCTCATCAAAAATGTTGTTGACATTGAATCGAAATTCCAATTGGCTGGATAGTCTCAATGAAAGGCTTAAATCCCAGACGTTGTAAGAAGGCACCAGACCCACTGCTCCTGATGGGTTTGGCTCTTCAGTATTGAGCGGGTCTGCAAATGTTTCACTTACATATTGGTGCTGAAGAATAGCCGTCAAGCCTGCCATTTCCAGCATTCCACCGGAACGGCTTATCCAGGTAGGGACGGACTCGATTCTATTGCCCCTCAAAGCTATATTTTCATCACCGGAAGTGATTTCCCCCGAAGTGTATCGCCCTCTCATCAGAGAAGTTGAATTGAAAATACTCAAACGGAGGTACTCTGATTCCAGAAGATTTAAATTGATGTAGGTTTCAATTCCGTCCGTTCTGGAGTTTCCAATATTGCTTTTCACCAAAAAATCATCACCACCAATGGTCTCTACCAGGTTGCCAATTCTGTCTCCGATATAAGTTCTAAATAAGGTGAGGCTGTATTGGATATTTTTTCCTGTGTGATTTTCAAAGCCCACTTCAGCGTTGTAGCCAAAAGAGTGTTCTAGATCGCGGGAAATTCTGGAAAATGGATCCCCCGGTACCAGATCCTGAAAGAGAACGGGTCTGTTTGCCTGACTCACTCCGCCATAAAACCGGGCCCCGTTGGCGAGGTAGTATTGACCGTGAAAGCCGACTGTGATAAATTCATAGGGAATATCCAGGGGTACTTCATCCTCATCGATATAGTCAATTCTACCACTCAGGTCCGATGAGCCGTGTTCTATTCTTATACCGGGTGAAAAACTCAATTGGTCGTTGACCCAGAACTGGTTCTCCACAGCGAGACCAATACTTTCACTATCCAGTCTGAGGTCCCTGCCAAAACCTCCTGGTACAGAGAGGTCATAATCGAAGCCTGTGGTTCCTACACCCCGCTGTCTTCGGATATTCTTATTATTAAAATACCTGACCGAAACACTCAGATCGTTTTTGAATGCACCCAGCCGATAGTGTTGAAGCAGTCGAAGTTCCGCGGTTCTGCTGTAGTAGTCATGTACTGCCACATCTCTTGGGCTAAAGTCGTTGGTTTCGGGATCAATGACATCCTCCCGCAGTGAGTTTCCGGCAAAAACAACCGAACTTCTGTCACCAAAAACCCCTGATGCGGTCAATTGTAAATGGGTGTTTTCAGTTGGACTCCAATTGATATTCAAAGCGGGTATGAGTATGTCCGGCGAGTAAAAATTTCTAAAGCGCGTGGCCATTCTGGGCTTCTCTTCAAACATTTCATCGTTGAGAGGGCCTGGAATTTGGTATAGATAAGTGCTTCTCGACAGTTCAGCGCCTATAGAAAGGTCCCTGTTTGGAAATTGGTAGTTTAACGAAATATGCTGTGCTTCTGCCTCTGAACGCGCGTTATCTCTGTATCCATCAGATACCCTTTTGTGGTAAAAAGCCTGATAAGTTAGCTGGCCGACTTTTCCTCCAATGGAATGATAGGTGGACAACAGGCCGTGACTTCCTGCTGTATTAATTGACTCATAGGAAATTGCTCTGGTCGTGTCTGGGGTTTTAAGGATGTAATTTAGCATTCCACCGAATTGTTGCCCGTATTGCAGGGCAGCGGTGCCCCGCACTATCTCGATTCTGTCAACAGCCTCCATCGGAACTGAGTAGTGAGAGGCTGGATATCCATACATATCTGTATTGGTAATTATGCCATTTTGTCGCACATTCAATTCCCAGCTTCTGTGGGCATCCAATCCCCTGAGTGAGATATTAACCTGGTTGCCCGATCCATCCATGTCGTAGATGAAAGCCCCCGGAATTTTAGAAAAAACCTGCCTTCCAACCTTTTCGCCGAGATTTGCAGGCAGATTACTCAGGGGTATTTCCTCCAGTTTTCGTCCGCCCAAAATCATGTTCCCGGTGTACTCCGAAACTGGCTTGGTTTTGCCTACCTCTCTAAAAGCCTCCACACTTATTTCCTGTAACTCCATCAGCAAAAGGGTGTCTGCTTCAGCTTTTAGAATTCCCCCGCTAAAAAATACAACCCCGATATAAGCAATAAATGTTTTAATATTGATCATTTCTACTATTTCATTAGTTTCTGGCAGGTAGAATTAGGGTAATCTGTTAAACAATATTTTGCCCTTTTTAGACAACTTTTACAGAAATCGCCCCTTCCTGCTATTGCCCTTAGGATAAAATCGCCGCAAAATTATTAATCTTTTGGGGATTGATTAAATGGTTTGGTTGATTTAAGATAATTCATGTTTATTTGGGCAGTGGTTTGATTAGTTTAGCCCCGTTTTACAGTGATTTCTTATGACCACCCGTTCAGATTGGAAGTTGATTCGTTTGTCAACATAAGAGGCCTTTTTTCGTTCTACTTCAAATATGATAAACAAATGATTGACCACAACAAAATAGTCCATGCTCTAAGGAGAATACCGGACCCGAGTTCTCAGTCCGATTTAATTGAGGGCAAGCGGGTCACGGATCTGAAAGTGACGGAGGGAGAGGTGTTTTTTACGCTGAATACTTCGGGACTTGATGACCAACAAAAAGGAAAGCTCAATTTTCGCTGCCAGGAGGAAATAGCCCGTGATTTTCCGGAGGTTTCGGTTCATATTCACATGAAATCAGGAGGTTCGGGCCCCGGTTCCAATTCTGCTCTTCCACAGGTGAAAAACATCATTGCTGTGGCTTCGGGTAAGGGAGGTGTCGGAAAATCCACAGTGGCAGTTAACCTTGCTTTGGCACTGGCTAAGTCCGGCTATAAAACGGGCTTGATTGATGCTGACTTGTATGGTCCTTCCATACCGACCATGCTCAATTTGGAGGGTAAGCGTCCCAAGATTTACGAACACTACGGAAAACCCGTTATCCAGCCTTTGGAACAATACGGACTGAGTGTGATGTCCATCGGCTTTTTGGTTGAACCGGAGCAGGCTGTTGTATTGCGTGGGCCGCGACTCAGCGGGGTCTTGAAGCAATTTATCGGTGATGTGCGCTGGCCTGAACTTGACTTTATGGTCATCGATCTCCCCCCCGGTACCGGAGATATACAATTGACACTGGTGCAGAGCCTTCCACTGACAGGTGCGGTGCTCGTTACCACTCCGCAAAGCGTCTCACTGGCGGACGCTGTAAAAGCGGGAAATATGTTTCGCATTGAAAACATTGATGTGCCGATTCTCGGTGTAGTAGAAAATATGTCCTGGTTTACCCCGGAAGAACTGCCAGATAACAAGTACCATATTTTTGGTAAGGGAGGTGGCAAGAAGCTCGCTCAGACTTTTGAAACAGTTTTACTCGGGCAGATACCCCTGGTTCAGTCCATTCGCGAAAGCGGTGACAAGGGTGTGCCTGCTGTGGAGAAAGGAGGTGAAATGGGCGATATTTACAAGGAGATAGCTGTTAAAACTGTTCGTCAAACTGCCATACGAAACGAATTGCTCGGTCCTACCAGAATGGTGGATGTCAAGTAATGGGACGGAAGTAGGACCTCGATTGATGACTGAAAAAATAATTAAAAAAATCCTTATTTTTGCAGGCCGGAATAAATCATCTCAGATATGCAAGATGAAGAATTGAGAGTAAAGGTGGAAAAGGCGCTTGATACCGTCAGGCCCCATCTGGAGGAAGACGGGGGCAATGTCGAAGTGGTCGATATTACCCTCTGTGGGGAATTGCACATCCGTTGGCTTGGAACATGCAGATCCTGCAATATGTCCGAAATGACGCTTCGCGCGGGTATCGAACAGGCCGTCCTGCAAAAAATACCCCAAATCAAAAAAGTCAAAGCCGTAGTCTAAAACTTTTTATGTGAACCGTCAAACCCTCATTTCCCAAATAGGCGTAAAAAATAGTTTCCTCTGCGTGGGACTGGATTCTGATATTGATAAGTTGCCCGTTGGGTTTAATAAAGACCTCGAGGGGCTGGTGTCATTCAATGCCGCCATAATCGAGGCTACCAAAGATCATTGTGTCGCCTACAAGGTCAATACCGCATTTTACGAACGATACGGTTCCGGGGGATGGGATGCACTGGAAAAAACGCGGGCGCTACTGCCTTCCTCTCACTTTCTAATTGCGGATGCCAAGCGCGCCGATATCGGAAATACTACGCATCAATACGCCCTTGCTTTTTTTGAACAGCTGGACTTTGACGCCGTTACAGTTGCTCCCTACATGGGAAGGGACAGTGTTGAACCCTTCCTAAATTATCCGGGGAAGTGGACCATCCTACTTGCGATTACCTCCAATCCCGGCAGCATGGATTTTCAACTTTTGACTGATGCAGAAGGAATACCTATTTATGCCAGAGTCGCTCAGAAAGCTGTAAGCTGGGCCGATCCCGAACAATTGATGTTTGTATGTGGAGCCACTCGCCCCGAGCAATTGGAATTCATGCGAAAAACAGCCCCGGATCACTTTTTTCTCGTCCCTGGCGTGGGTGCGCAGGGCGGTTCCCTGGAGGAAGTTTGTAATAAATGCATGACCGATGATGTCGGCATCCTGGTAAATTCTTCCCGTTCCATAATTTACGCCTCCTCCGGCCCCGATTTTCAATCTGCCGCAGCCAGGAAAGCAGAGCAACTCCAAAAAGAAATGGCCAGCATCTTGTTGAAATAGCCAAATGAATTGCAGGTTTTGTATCTGTAGATATGCACGGCCGTGCGTATTTGAATCACCCCCGTTCCATGCGCCAACAAAATCCCTCTAAATCTACAATTCCAAAATATTCGATATTATGCTGTCAACAAAGGACTTAGCGCTAATCAACTCAAAACTCACAACTCAAAACTCACAACTGGCCACACGCCATCGGCCAACCACCGTATCATAATACATTAAAGAAAGTTTGGATATTTAAGTAGTGGTGTCGTACATTCGTGCTGATTTTTAATATACAGGACAGAAGATGTACGATTATATCAGTGGAAAAACGGCCGGTCTGGGGCCCGCGCATGTGGTTATTGATGTAGGGGGTGTGGGGTACATGTTAAATATTTCCCTTTACACACATTCCAGGATTTTGGGAAAAGAGACGGTCAAACTCTACGTACATTTGTATGTGAGGGAGGACAATATGGAATTGTACGGATTTGAGGGATTGGCTGAACGGGAAATGTTTCGCCATCTGATCGGAGTCTCCGGCGTGGGTACCAATACTGCTCGTTTGGTACTTTCCGGGCTGAATCCCGAGGAGGTAAGGAATGCCATACTCTCTGAAAATATTGCACTTTTTAAGAGTGTTAAAGGAATTGGTGCAAAGACTGCGCAGCGAATAATACTCGATTTAAAAGATAAAGTTGTGAAAGAAGGGGGGATTGCAGTGGATAAAATAGCCCCCGGATTGGCGAGAGAAACTGACGAGACAATAGAGGCTTTACTTGCGCTGGGATTTCAGCGATCCAAAATCAAGAAGGCCATTGAAAAGGTGATGACACAAGAGCGTGGAGATCTGACTACTGAACAACTTATCAAAGCGACACTGAAGATTATGACTTGAATTCACCGCTTATAATTCCGGACCTGCTTACCTTTGCGGTTTGCAATCCGGGAG
>PWJP01000194.1 GCA_003559985.1 Saprospirales bacterium | reverse complement strand
TACCGCTGAGCAACGACCAGCGACTGTCCTTTGAATACACCTATATCAGACCGGACCGGGTTGAGGGCAGAACCCAGGATGTCCACTTTTTTCTGAATCCACAGCAAAAAATTTACATTAGGTTTTACAGCCGTTCAGATACCCTTTGCAGAGATGTGAGAATAGAGACTTTCGGTGAATCCAACGAATTGGTAGAAGTTCTCCGGGCGCGAACAATGCGCATACTTGAACCACCGAATAAGTGGAGAATCACCGACTATGAAATACGCAATCTACGAGAGGGTGAAATGAGTTACGAGGTTTTCAGGGGGGAAAACATGGATACTGTGCTCAACTTGTTGCCTGAAGACTTTATCACTTATGCAAAGGAACGCGAAATGATGACTACGCCACAGCTTCACGCCTTCCTGGAAAGAGAAGCATCTAAAGGAGTTGGAAGGTCCCCGCTGGTAGTGGCCGAATACCACCGAAGGACAGCAGATCCGGTATCTATCATCATACTCACTGTGATCGGTTTTGCACTGGCTAGCCGGAAAGTAAGAGGAGGAGTGGGAATTCATCTCGCAGCCGCGGTTTTACTGGGGGCGCTCTTTGTCTTCATGTCTAAATTCTCCATCACTTACGCCACCAATCCAAATACCAATACCCTGTTTGGTATTTGGCTGCCCAATATCCTCTTCTCCATAATCGCCCTGATACTACTCAAAAATGCCCAGAAATGACACTAACTTTCACTTAATACTGAAACTTTAAAAATTTCTATAATCATCACAATAAATTTACCTTATTGATATTCAGGTTTATATGAATTAATATAATATGTTTAATGAAAAATTAAAGTCGTTTTGTTAGACTTTTTCTTGTCAATGATTAAACAAAATCGTATCTTTGTCGTATAATAAACGAACTAAATTAACTAGTTATGTCAAGCATCGAATTTCACAACAAGTTTCAGGAACTCTCAAACATGTTAAACGCCTTCGCATACAACCTGACTAAAAATGTAGAAGAAGCCAAGGATTTGTATCAGGAAACTGCTTTCAGAGCTTTGACCAATAGAGATAAATTCCGACCGGGTACCAATTTTAAGGCCTGGTTGTTTACCATCATGAAGAATATTTTCATCAATAATTACCGTAAGAAGACCAAGGCCAATACCATCTTCGACTCCACCGACAATATGTACTACATCAATTCCGGTGGTCCTGCCATCAACAATGGTGCGGAGAGCAATATCATGATGGACGAGCTGGTCAAAATGGTAGATGAGTTGGATGACAACATCCGAATGCCTTTTGAAATGTACTTCGAGGGGTATAAGTACCAGGAGATAGCGGACCACCTGGACCTTCCACTCGGTACGGTAAAGAGCAGAATATTTTTCGCGAGAAAAGCGCTCAAAGAGAAAATATACGCGAGATACGGAAAAAATGTCTCCCGCTACACCAAAGCGGTAGGATAAAAAAAGTGGTCCTTTTCATTTATTAGATTTCTCGGTTTAGGCCGGAAAATCATTCGAGTATTTGACTTGAGGGAGTCCTTTGTGGCTCCCTTTTCTTTTGCCCCTACCCCACTTAGGAAAACAGGTCAAACACCCAATACCGGCATACAAATCGAAACCATTTCTCAACATCCTCCGTAGAGCCGCCCTTCGCTTAATTAAAATCCCAACCGTTAATTCTTTGCCCGTTTACTTAACCGTCGTAATTTTGCCGGTCATCAGGCAATTGCTTGTTGGAGTTTTACTAACAATAATTACCGTCGGGAGTATTGGAAATGGATTTCTCGCCGAGGGATGAGGAAAAAACTTTACAGATGAAAAGAATCAAGATCGAGGAATTGCTCCGCACCGAGCCGGTGGGAAAAACTGCGACGGTCAAGGGTTGGGTAAGAACCTTTAGAAACAATCAATTCGTCGCACTAAACGATGGGTCTTGTTTGGACAACCTGCAACTGGTTTTGCCGCTGGGAGAATTTGAGGACAAGGTCCTTCGCAACATCAATCCCGGTGCTGCCATATCGGCCACAGGTGAAGTGGCAGAATCTCGCGGTCGGGGGCAGAAAATTGAATTGGTGGTCTCCGACATAAAGGTGGTTGGGGAAAGCGACCCTGAAAAATACCCTCTACAACCCAAAAAACACAGCCTGGAGTTTTTGCGGGAGCAAGCTCATCTGAGATTCAGGACCAACACCTTTGGGGCTATTTTTCGCATAAGACATGCCGCAGCCCTGGCCATACACCGTTTTTTTGACGAACGTGGCTTTGTTTACCTGCACACCCCCATCCTGACTGCATCCGATGCGGAGGGAGCTGGCGAATTGTTCAGGGTAACAACCCTGGACCCGCAACACCCCCCATTGACAGAAGAAAACGAGGTGGACTTTTCCAAAGACTTTTTCGGTAAGGAAGCCCATCTCACAGTATCTGGTCAGTTGGAAGCAGAACTCGGCTCACTTGCCCTTAGCGATGTTTATACTTTTGGTCCTACTTTCAGGGCTGAACACTCCCACACTACCCGTCACCTGGCTGAGTTCTGGATGATAGAACCGGAAATAGCTTTTGCCGATTTGGAGGACAATATGGACCTGGCAGAAGACATGCTTAAATACCTGGTAAAATACCTCCTGGAAAATTGTCGCAAGGACCTCGAATTTTTGGATGAGCGCCTTAAGAAGGAGGAGAGCAGCAAGCCCAAAGACCAGCGCTCGCCAATGGGATTGATCGAGAAACTGGAGTTCTGCCTGGAGAGTGACTTTGCCAGAATAACCTATTCCGAGGCCATTGAAATTTTAATGCGAAGTAAGCCCAACAAGAAAAAGAAGTTTCAGTACGTCATAGAAGAATGGGGCGCAGACCTACAGTCAGAGCACGAGCGGTACCTGGTGGAAAAACACTTCAAAAAGCCGGTCATCCTCTACAATTACCCCAAAAATATCAAGGCATTTTACATGCGGGTGAACGACGACGAAAAGACTGTGGCTGCCATGGACATCCTGTTTCCTGGAATAGGTGAGATTATCGGTGGATCCCAAAGAGAGGAAAGACTGGACGTTCTACTGTCCCGAATGGATGAAATGCACATACCTCAGGATGAGCTCAGTTGGTACCTGGACATCCGCAAATACGGAAGTTGCCCGCACGCAGGTTACGGCCTGGGATTTGAGCGCTTCGTCCAATTTGTCACCGGAATGGGCAACATCAGAGATGTGATTCCCTTCCCGAGAACTCCCGGCCACATAGCATTTTAATAGACTTATATCGCCTTAAACCAGTCCTGAAAGTAGTGACCGACCACCGGGGTCAATGCCTTTTTATCACCGGCAGCACCGATTAAACTCATCACCCAAAATACAATCACCACAATCCAGAGAATCCAGCCGACTATTGGTATAATGGAGGTTATCACACTGAGGAGAATCAAGCCCAGCATTTGACGAATGTAAAAGGAGGCAAATTCATCTTTTTGTTCATTCTGATTGAGAACTATTGCGACTATCCATCCAATTATGGTGATGTGCGCTACAATAGCTTTAGTTTTTCCGTCCATTTTTGTAGATTTTAATAAAACAGCGCTGCAAGTTAAGGACATTTTTCTTGAAAAACCAAATTGGGTGGGTTATTAAATGAGTTAAAGTGGGAATTCGACCACACTGCAGACATACTACTTAAATCGTGGCGGATCTTGCCAAAAGACCATCTCAGGCAATGCATCACATCTGGGAAATTAACTTCCAGCAACTCTCTTAAGTGCAGACTCAATGGCGATTTGTGCCTGGTTAGCGCAATCATCGGGATCAGCACCTTCCACCGGATCGCAACAGGTCAATTCCACCTCTATGGTCCGCTTTCCCACCTGACGCACAAAATGTCTGTACAGGGAATCGGCGTCCTGCCAGCGATCATCAGGTGAGAAATACCTTATAGCAACCGGGTAAACCGGACGCCCTGCCTCAACTGCACTTCTAAAAGCGCCTTTGCGAAAGGGCATAATAGTACCATCGGGGCTCACCGTGCCTTCGGGAAAGACCAAAATGGATCTACCCAGGCTTAGATACTCCCTGATCTTGTCGCGCACAGCCCGCCTGTGGTCCCGGACCTCCCGCTTTACGAATAAAATCCCTGTCTTTGAAGCTGCAAAGCCAATGAGGGGATAAGAGCGAATCTCATACTTTCCCACCGGAAAAAGTTCCAGGTATCTCATGGGAATAAATGGGTCGATTGCAGACTGGTGATTGCAGACAACGAGCCCACTTTTATCGGGAAGCGTACCCTTTATCTCTACCCTCAATCCCAGCATCCAATGCGCCAGTTTCATCCAGGATCGCCTCAAACCCAGGCCCCATTTCAACTGGTCTTTTTTAAAGGGCAGCAAAATGTAGAACCAGAGAATGTAGGCCGCAATCGAAGCGACCAGTCCAACCATTCTCATCCAGGCTCGTATGGTATTCATTTTCTTGATTTTCCATCAGATTCAGGTGAAAACCCGAACATTCAAAACCTGATTTAAAGCGTAAAACCCGGTGACGGGTCAAAATAAGTTTTTTATGCACAGACTTTCAACAGATGAGTCGCTTTGGTGAATTGAAAACCGGGGCAATGCGTTTGTCCGATTCATGGCTTAAGGACCTGTTCAGCTCTGTTAGCTTGAAAGGTAAAGGTAAAAAAATAAACCTTTCAACCGCTTCATTTCTTACCTTTGCTGAAACAAAACGACCGTAAATGGATTTTTTCAAAGAAGCGCTTTACCTACACGAACATTTGAGAGGAAAGATTAAGATCACCTCAAAATTTGATGTTAGGTCCAAGGAGGACCTCTCGCTGGTTTACTCACCCGGCGTGGCGGAACCTTGTAAGGAAATAGCGAAAAACCCAGACCGCGTTTGGGATTACACTATCAAGAGCAACACAGTGGCCATAGTTACCGATGGAAGTGCCGTTCTTGGATTGGGAGATATAGGACCCCATGCATCCATTCCGGTAATGGAGGGAAAAGCCATGCTCTTTAAAAAATTCGCAGCCATAGACGCATTCCCTATTTGCCTCGATGCTCATACAGCGGATGAAATAGTGGAAACTGTAAAGCGAATAGCCCCTGTTTTCGGTGGTATAAACCTGGAGGATATTGCAGCACCCAAGAGCTTCGAAGTAGAGGAAAGACTACAGGATATCGGCATTCCTGTTTTTCACGACGACCAACACGGAACTGCAATTGTGGTGCTCGCAGGACTACTGAATGCGGCGAGAGTCACAGGAAAAAAGCTGACCGAAATGAAGGTGGTGATCAACGGAGCAGGTGCTGCAGGAATCGCCATTGCCAAACTGCTCCTGTGTGTGGACAATAAAAACGACGACCTTTGCACTCCGGTAAGAGAAATAATCCTCTGCGACAGCAAGGGCGTGGTACACAAAGACAGGACAGATCTCAATGACCAAAAAAGGCAGACTCTCTCCTACACCAACCCCAATAATGTTCAGGGAACAGTATATGACGCACTGAATGATGCCGATGTTTTTATTGGGGTCAGCGTAGGGGATTTGCTCAAGGCAGAACACATAAAAACCATGGCAAATGACGCCATCGTATTTGCTCTCTCCAATCCCATTCCCGAAATCATGCCCGAAGAGGCGTATAAAGGTGGTGCTGCAATAGTTGGTACAGGCAGGAGCGATATGCCCAATCAAATTAACAATGTGCTCGGTTTTCCGGGTATTTTCCGTGGAGCACTGGATGCACGGGCTAAATCTATAAGCCCGGGAATGAAGATCGCAGCTGCTTACGCCATTGCAAACTGCATCAACGACCTCAACAGAGATCAAATCATACCCTCATCACTCAATGAAGCAGTCGGATACAGAGTAGCCGAGGCCGTTTTTAAAGCTGCAAAAGAGGAGAATGCGTAGATGTATTCCCCCTGGTGCCTTCTAAAATATTAAGCCCACTTTTTCAACTGGTTCAGGTCTTTTACCGGCTATCTTGAACATTTGTTGGAGGTAAGTCAACAGGGCCATGCAGATTGATGGACTGTTGGTTTTGGAGCATAAAAAAAGGGCCGACCCGGAATGGGCAGCCCTCAAGGGGTGGAGGATACCGGATTCGAACCGGTGACCTCCACACTGCCAGTGTGGCGCTCTAGCCATCTGAGCTAATCCCCCTTCTTTTGGAAGCGACGCAAAATTAAT
>PWJP01000081.1 GCA_003559985.1 Saprospirales bacterium | reverse complement strand
TCAATGGTGCGGTTGCCCACTATAACGTCCTTGCCCCAGACTTTGTGTAAAATTTCAGCCCTTTTGAAAACTTTACCCGGCTTTCCGGCCAGCAAACTGAGCAGTTCAAACTCCTTACGGGCGAGTTCTCGTTTTTCACCGCTTTGATATACCAGGTATTCCTCCCGGTCTATGAGCAGATCCCCAACCTTGATTTTTAATTCCGGATCCTCTTGTTCAATTTTTTCATTGGCAGCACGTCTCAATAACGCCTTTACCCTACTGATAAAGACCCCGGGCTTGATGGGTTTTGTGATGTAGTCATCTCCCCCCGTCTCAAGAGCGGAAATCTGGGTATAGTCCTCGTCCCGCGCTGTGAGAAAGGCGATTATGGGTTGTTTACCAGTTGTTCTTTGTCGGATTTTTCTGCACACCTCGACACCATCCATTTCCGGCATCATGATGTCTAAAACAATCAAATCGGGCCTAAAACTCTCGCTGATCTCAATGGCCTGCTTTCCATTCAATGCTGATTGCACCCGGTATCCCTCCTTTTCCAAATTGTATTTCAGAAACTCAATAATGTCAGCTTCATCGTCAACCAGTAGAATATTGGCTTTGTGTTCCATTCATTTAATTGTTTGTTTCGGCAAAAATAAAGCAGTTAACATTCCACCATTCGACATCATCCATTAATTATATGTTAACTAATTGTTTATAATTATGCATATTTCACTATCTATCAAGTCTCTGGAATGTTTCTATCAGTTCCGTGCTCTTATACTGTCGGCGGCCTGCTGAAAATGGAATCGCAGTCGGTCAGGCTCTTTGGACAGTTCTTCTAAAATCGTATTTATTTCACTCACATCCATCGCATGTATTTCCGCAATCTGCTCGTAGTAAATCTTTCGTACACTGTCGGCCTTTTCATGTGGCAAGGGTGCAACCGCTGCCCGCGCAATACTTATATCCACAATTAATTCGGTGAGCTCCTCCTCCGAGTAGCGATCTATGGTTTTCTCCCCCGCTCCCTGACAGGCACCGAAAACAAACCCACAGAATAAAAAGCCAGCTATCAGTATCTTCAATTCAATTTGCATCTTGTATTATCTACTGTTAGATTACTATTTAATACTTTAATATCCAATTTTAAAAACATTACTAAAAATAATCATGTCAATCTACAACCTCGTTTATTATCAATTTTTCTTAAAACAGTCCAATTATTTAAATCTGAGCACCCTGACCGGATCAATCCTGGAAATGATGGCGGAGGGAATAAACAACACCAACATAATGACCAGTACAAAAACGAGATTGAGCCAAAATATCTTACCCCAGGCAAAATATACGGGGGCCTGTGCGAGGTAGTAGTCCTCTTCGTTTAGTGTAATGATACCGAATTGGCTCTGTAACCAGCAAAGTCCAAGTCCCAACGCATTCCCAATGACCAGCCCCCTGATCAAAAGACTCAATCCGTAGTACAGGAAAATATTCCTTATGGCCCGGTTGGTGGCACCGAGTGATTTTAAAACCCCAACCATATGGGTTCGATCCAGGATCAGAATCAATAAACTCGTGGACATGGTGATTATCCCGACTATCAACATCAATATCACTATCACTCGCTCGTTTATGTCCTGAAGCTCAAGCCACTCAAAAATAGCGGGAAACCTTCGGGTTATTGGCTCAGATGTGAGATCGGGGGGCAGTAAGTCGAGATAAATATACTCGTGAAAGTACCCCACATCCGCCACGTCTTCAAGGAAAATTTCAAATCCACTAACCTGGTTATCTTCCCAGCCAAGCACAGACCGTATCAATCGCTGATCGGCCAGTGCAAATCGCCTGTCGTATTCCTCTAAACCAGTCCGGTATATTCCGCTCAAACTCACCCGCCTTCTGCGCTGCTGATTGTCGATGATAAAATTTACAATTAGCTGATCACCCAACTCCAGCTCCAGCCTGTTGGCGGTTTGTTCGGACAGTATAATATCCCTGGATGCCTCAGCCCCATCGGTATCAATGGTATCGCCCTGTCTGAGGTACTCCTTCATGTAAGACCAGTCAAAATCTGGTCCGATTCCCTTTAAAATAATTCCCTCAAAATCATCGGCCGTGGTAATAATTGCCGCCTGGTTTAAAAAACTGTGTACATGACGGACTGTGCCGGCAGTGTGCGTCTTTCTATCCTCCTTCAGAACAATATCGGTGAGTGGCAGCCGAAGCGGATTGTAGTAACTGAGTCCCTTCAAAGTGTCCAAATGAAGGATAAATTCCTGATTTTTGTCAATGGGCAGATTCTCCACCGACCGCCAGGAACCGGTATGGGTGATGTGTATATGCCCCCAAAAGCCGAATACCTTGTCCCTGATTTCATTCTTGAAACCGGTAACCAGGCAGGTGGCCACGATTACCACCGCCAGGCAGAGGGACAAACTGGCTACTCCAATGCGGAGTATTGTACGGGTAAATCCGGTATTGCTACCGACTATTTTTCTTCCTATGAACCAAACTTCCTTCATGCGAGGGGTAAATATACGATTGAAGCAGGAATTTCATACACCCGGCTTTTGCAACACCACTTTTTTGAGCCGGCGCGGCCCTATCTCCATCATCGGAAACAGGGAGGGCTTGGAATTAATTTTATAGCTTTGCAAAAAATTTTGAAATGGACTTTATCAAGGAACTCGAATGGCGGGGTATTTTGCACGACAGCACACCCGGTGTGGAGGAAGTGCTCAAAGCAGGACCGGCAAAAGCATACATAGGTTTTGATCCAACTGCGCCCTCTTTAACCATCGGCAATTACGTGCAGATCATGCTGCTGACCCATTTCAAAAATGCAGGTCATAAGCCCATCGTACTAATGGGAGGTGCCACAGGAATGATTGGCGATCCCTCGTTCAAGGCCGAGGAAAGAGAATTGAAGACGGAGGAAGAGATTGAAAAAAACCTCAGTCACCAGGCCCGTCAATTCGAGAAATTGCTCGCAGAGTTTGACACAGAAGATGGTCCCGTTTTAGTCAACAACCGGGATTTTTACCGGGAGATGAATACATTGGAGTTCTTGCGGGATATTGGCAAGTCCCTCACGGTCAACTACATGATGGCTAAGGACTCAGTCAAAAACAGACTGGATACCGGGCTGTCCTTCACGGAATTCAGCTACCAATTGCTTCAGGCCTACGATTTTTATAAGCTTTACAAAGACCACAACTGTCGCATCCAGATGGGGGGCTCCGACCAGTGGGGCAACATCACCAGCGGAATTGAATACATCCGAAGGAACATAAAGGGCGGTAAGGCGTACGCCATCACCTCTCCCCTGCTTACCAAATCGGACGGCAGCAAGTTTGGAAAGTCGGAAAGCGGCAACATCTGGCTGGACCCCAATATGACTTCCCCGTATCAGTTTTTCCAGTTTTGGCTCAATGCAGACGACCGCGACATGCCGAGGTTTTTGAAGATTTTCTCCCTCAAATCCCACGCAGAGATCAGCGAATTGGAAAAGACCATGAAGACCGACCCCAGAGCGGTAAAACAAATACTCGCTGAAGAGCTCACCTCCAGGATTCACTCGGAAGAAGCGACCCGCGCGGTTCAAAGTGTCTCCGCTCTGCTCTTCGACCGCAAATTCACCGCCGAACAATTGGAGACTCTTTCAAAGGAGGTCCTCAAAATGGTGAGTATGGAAATTCCGTCTCATGCTATCACCATCAGCCTCCTCGGCGAAAAACCAACTATTTCCGAACTACTCACAGACCACAGTGGATTTTTCAAGTCCAAAAGTGAAGTCCGAAGAGCCATCAAGGGAAATGCTCTCTCTGTCAACAAGCATAAAGTCACCGACCCCGACCACCCCTTAGACCGCCACGACCTCATTGCCGAAAAATATATTTTGATAGAATCAGGGAAGAAAAAAAAATATATGGTTCGGGCGGAATGACAGGTTAATGGCGGATGGTTCAGTGGTTGATGGTTTTCCCAGTTGTGGATTGGTAAGTCTGAGATTTTGTGAGTTGTTTACTAGAAAACCACCTCAATGTATCCGGCAGTATTTCTATTCGTGGTGGTTGTTGGTTTTGGGGTGTTTTTTGGCGAAAAAACTCTCATTGCCCCTTAGGGCCTTGCAGGATTAATGGATAGGTCAAATACACACGGCCGTGCATACCTACAGATATTTCCGCCTGCCCCCCCCAAAGCTTTGGGGGGCCATTATCAACGTTCTAATGCATAAAACGTCTCAAAAAGTAAATTCTCGATGTCTTTCCTTATTTTTGCCCGGAATTAGAGCGAAAAGATGAACAATATAGTTGCCATAGTCGGTCGTCCCAATGTGGGGAAATCCACCCTGTTCAACAGGTTGATAGGTGAGCGCAAGTCCATTATCGATGATATAAGCGGGGTGACCCGCGACAGGTTGTACGGATACAGCATTTGGAACGGGAAGAAATTCATGGTTGTGGATACGGGCGGCTTTGTGACAGATTCCGACGATGTGTTTGAGAGCGCAATCAGGAATCAGGTGGAAATTGCCATAGAGGAAGCCAGTATCATCATTTTTTTAGTGGATGTGACTACTGGTATCACCGACCTGGACATGGATATCGCCTCCAGACTTCGCGCCAAAGCTGGAGAGAAGAACGTAATTCTCGCCGTCAACAAGGTGGACAACAACAAGCGAGAACTGGAAGTGGCCGAATTTTGGGGATTGGGATTGGACACTCCGCATCCAATTAGTGCTACTTCGGGTGCAGGAACGGGGGATCTGCTGGACCAGGTGGCGGAACAACTACCGGAGGAGGACAAGATCCAGAGCGACCTTCCCAAAATCGCCATTATCGGGCAGCCAAATGTCGGCAAATCCTCCCTGACCAATGCCCTGTTAGGCGAGGACCGGAATATCGTCACTGACATAGCCGGTACAACCCGGGACTCCATCCACAGTGTTTTCAAGAAATTTGGCCAGGAAATTCTTTTGATAGATACGGCAGGAATCCGAAAAAAGGCGCGGGTGCATGAGGACCTGGAGTTTTACTCAGTAATGCGAGCCATTCGGGCCATTGAAGAGGCCGATGTATGCCTGCTGCTAATCGATGCCGTGGATGGCATTGAAAATCAGGATGTGCGGCTGGCCTGGCTTGCTCACAAAAGACACAAGGGCCTCGTGGTGGCAGTCAACAAGTGGGATTTGATGGAAAAGGAAACCAATACCGCACGGGATATGACGCATTATATTCAGGAGAGACTCGCTCCCTTTTCGGACGTTCCTGTTATTTTTACCTCCGTCCTGGAAAAGCAGCGAATACTCAAGGTCATCGAACTGTGCATGGAAGTTTACGAGAAGCGCAAAAAAATCATACCGACCTCTACCTTGAACAAAGTCATGCTCAAGGCCATAGAAAGAAAAACACCACCTTCCCACCGCGGACTCCATATAAAGATAAAATACGTCACCCAAATTCACGCATCACATCCCGTTTTTGCTTTCTTTTGCAATCATCCGAAACACGTGGTGGACAGTTACCGACACTACCTGGAAAACCAATTGCGAAAAAATTTCGACTTCACCGGTGTACCCATCAGTATCTTTTTCCGGGACAAATAAAATCATCGCAAATGAAAATTCACAGCAGAGAAATTGACGGTTTGTACCTCCTGGAGCCCCGGGTTATTGAAGACGACAGAGGATATTTTTTCGAGAGTTTCAACCACAAAAAAATAATGGAACTCACAGGAGAGGTCCACTGGGTGCAAGATAATGAAGCGGGGTCGGAGAAAGGTGTATTTCGTGGGTTTCACTATCAGGTTCCTCCTTACGCTCAGGCAAAATTAGTAAGAGTGACCGTGGGTAAAGTACTGGATATTGCCATTGACATCCGTCCCGATTCTCCAACTTTTGGGCAATGCGACAGCGTGATTTTATCGGATGAAAACAAAAGGCAGTTTTTCATTCCGGCGGGTTTTGCACACGGCTACCTGGTGTTGAGCGACTATGCCATTTTCAATTACAAATGCGACAACTACTACGCACCCGATTACGAGGGGGGAATAAATTTTCAGGATGAGAACCTCGACATCAATTGGCCGCTGCCAACCCGGGATTTCAAGGTCAGTGATAAGGATAAAAAACTACCCGCACTGGGAGAACACAGGGAATTCACCCACCAAAAGTAAAAGCCATGAAATCCATTCTAGTAACCGGAGCCGGCGGTCAACTGGCAAGGACTTTCAAACAACTTTCAGTTCAATACCCGGATTATCAATGGAGATTTGCAAACAGGGTTGAGTTGGACCTGGCCGATGAGGTTCAGATTGAAAAAAAGCTGGCAGAATGGGCACCTCATATAGTGATCAATTGCGCCGCATACACCGCCGTTGACGATGCAGAAGAGAACCCCGAGCTTGCCTACGCTGTCAATTCAGCAGGAGTAAAAGCCCTGGCCGAAGCCTGTGAAGAGCAATCCGCCCTGCTCGTTCACTATTCCACCGATTACGTCTATCACAACCACCTCAACCGGCCGCTTGTCGAGGAGGACCCCTGTCAACCCAAAGGAGTTTACGCATGTAGCAAATGGGCCGGAGAGCAACAGGCTCTGCGTTTTTGTTCGCGAACCGTGGTGCTTCGTACCAGTTGGGTATTCTCACCCTACGGAAAAAACTTCGTCAAAACCATGCTGCGTTTGACGGAGAAAATGGAGCGACTGACCGTGGTTGATGACCAAATTGGCTCACCTACAGCCACCGATGTAATTGTCCGTGCTACTATGGAACTGGTCGAAAGGTATTTTGACAGTGGGAAAAAGGACCTTAGTGAAATATATAACCTCTCGAATACCGGGGTGGCGAGTTGGTACGATTTTGCCTGCGCGGTAATGGAGCTGGCCGAAAGGCGTGTGAAAGTTGTTCCCATTCCCGGAAAGGATTTTCCACAGGCTGCACCAAGACCACATTACAGTCTGATGTCCATGGAGAAGATCAACCGCATCTTAAAAGAGGAAACACCTCACTGGCGCACATCCCTGGAGAAATGTCTCAAAGAATTGGGGGAAATTTCCAAAACCCAAACTAATTGACGTCACAGGGCGTTTGCACTATGAATAAACACTTCGGCAAGTAGTTTAATGTACAAGAAACACTTTTGGGCATTTACAATCATTTGGACCATCCTGCTGGTAGCGGTCCAACAAATCGCCAATGCGACCCACAACCGTGCCGGTGAAATCCGACTGGAGCAAATAGGAGAACTGACCCTGCGAGCGACTATTATCACCTATACCAAAGCTTCAAGCGTGGATGCAGACCGGGATAGTCTTACCATCATGTGGGGGGATGGAGAATCTGAGGTGGTAGGAAGGGTTAATGGAGGCGGCAATGGAGAGATTATCGGTAACGATATCAAGATGAACATTTACATAGGTGAGCACACTTATCCGGGGCGAGGCACCTACACAGTTTCCATGATGGACCCCAATCGGATTGGGGGTATTCAAAATGTCAATTTTCCCAACTCCATAGTGATCCCCTTTTACATCGAGAGTACTTACTCATTCTTAAACCCGCAATTTCATGGATTCAATAGTTCTGTGGTGCTGTTAAATCCACCCCTGGATTTCGCCTGCGTAGGAAAGCGCTTTATCCACAATCCCAATGCCTACGACCCCGATGGAGACAGCTTAAGCTTCGAATTGGTGGAACCTATGCAAACTGACGGCGAGCCCGTGCCGAGGTATGAATTTCCCAATCAAGTAGAACCCGGACCCGACAACAATATCTCTCTGGATCCGGTGACCGGTGATTTTGTCTGGGACGCACCCCAGCGAGCGGGAGAGTACAACATCGCCATTAGAATCAATGAATACCGGAACGGCAACCTCATCAATTACACCATTCGCGACATGCAGATTAATGTGCGCGATACCTGCAGTACAAGCCCTCCTGTAATTGAGGCGAGAGACGAAATCTGTGTGATTGCAGGTGATACCATCCGAGAAGATGTAATCGCTACCGACCCCAATATGGACCCTGCAGTACTAATAGATCTGTCGGCCGCCGGGGGACCCTTTGAGCTGGATATCAGTCCGGCCAGATTTGATGTAAATCAGGGCTTTCAAGAACACCCGGTGGAAGGAAAATTTACCTGGGAAACGCATTGCAACCACATCTCTGACCAGGAATACGCTGTCATTTTTAAAGCCGAAAACAACAATTTTCAAACCAGCGGACTGGTGGAGTTGAAGCAGTTTAGAATAAAGGTGGTCGGACCCCCACCCGAAAATCTGCGCACTGAGGGCGGGCTGGATAACATCCAACTGAGATGGGACCAACCCTACGCATGTGAAGTTACGGAAAACGATTATTTCGTAGGATTTACCATTTGGAGAAAAACCGGGGTTTCCGATCTGGAAATTGACAGTTGCGGCACCAATCCGGAAGACTTTGGTTTTCAGGCAGTTGGTTTTGGTATTGTCGATCAGGATGAGGAGAGTTACTTCTTTGTAGATGAGACTGTCGAGCAGGGGCAGGTGTATTGTTACCGGGTCACTGCAGAGTTTGCCCGGAGAACTGAAATTGGCAACCACCCCTACAACCGCGTTCAGAGCCTTCCCTCCAATGAAGCCTGTGACCAACTCGGTCGCGATTTGCCACTTATCGTAGAGGTTTCGGTTGAAGAAACAGATGCAGTGGACGGACAAATTGATGTCACCTGGACCAAGCCAGATCCGTCAGATCTGGACACCATGGAATTCCCCGGACCATACAGGTATGTGCTTTTGCGCTCACCGGGTCTCGGAACTGAAGACTTCGAGCCGGTACCTGGAGCTGATTTTACAGCCAATACCTTTAGCGAGGCCAACGATACCAGTTTTACCGACAGGGGAATTGACACAGAAAATACTGGCTATACATACACTGTGGCCTTTTTTACAGGTGAATCAGCGGATGAATACGGTCGATCTGTCAATGCCTCGAGTGTTTATTTGCAGGCAGCCTCAGCAAACAGGCAAAATTCCCTTAGTTGGGAGGAGGTCACCCCCTGGTTAAACTACAACTACCGGGTTTTCCTCAGCAACCGCGAAGGGGACATCATAGAAGAACTGGCTCAGGTTGAAGAGCCCGCCTTTGTCCATGTGGGATTAAACAACGGCCAGGAATACTGTTATTTTGTTGAATCGGAGGGAACCTACGGCCTTTTGGATATACCTGCACCGCTCCTTAACAAAAGTCAGGTGCTCTGTGCTGTACCACTGGACACCATTCCACCCTGTCCACCAGAATTGGAAGTGGACAATATATGCAGCCATATAGATGATGTCACCGATCCAGGCGATGTGGACCTGCAAAACTACTTGAGTTGGACCATTCCGGAATGTGAGGATGGAGATCCCCTGGAATCAGTGGAGACCTTTTTGATATTTTTCGCGGAGAGTCAGGAAGACGAATTTGAACTCATAGCAGAAGTAGGGGGCGATGTCCTTGAATATACGCACCAGCCGCCATTCGGAGTAACGGGCTGTTACCGGATTCAGGCCATTGATTCGACCGGCAATATAAGTGAGTTGAGCAATGAGGTGTGCAAGAGCAACTGCCCGATTTATAACTTACCCAATGCATTTACACCAAACGGGGACGGATTTAATGATCTTTTTGTACCTTTTGAGCCATTTTTATTTGTGGAGCGGGTAAATTTTGAGGTCTTTAACCGTTGGGGCCAAAAGGTTTTTGAAACCACCGACCCGGAGTTAAACTGGGACGGCACCAACATGAATGGCAGCGACCTCAGCGAGGGAACCTATCACTACCGGGCCAGGGTGTTTTTCAGAACCGCAGCCGATGTGGAAACTTCTCAGGTGCTCAACGGTTTTATCACTTTAATCCGTTAAGAATCAGCCCTCCAGGAGACTGTTTATTCATCACTTAAGACAAAATTCCTCCATCGCATTTATTTTTGCAAAAAACCAAACCCATATGTTTACAGGAATCGTGAGACACATAGGAGAAGTATCAGAGATCACTGACCTTGGTACTTCCAAAATAATAAAATTGACCTCGGACCTCAGCAAAAACCTACAGGTGGATCAATCGGTTTGCCACGATGGGGTCTGTCTCACCGTGGAAGAAACCAGCACAGAGAGCTACAGTGTAACCGCAGTCAAAGAAACGCTCGACAAAAGCAACCTGGGAGACTGGAAAGTAGGAACCAGGGTGAATTTAGAGATATCAGCCACTCCTACTACCCTGCTGGATGGACATATCGTACAGGGACACGTGGACGACGTAGCGCCGTTACTGAAAATCGAGGACCTGGATGGTAGCTGGTACTTCACATTCCAACTTCCAAAATCAGGAAGATCCCTGGTGGTCGAAAAAGGCTCCATCGCAATCAACGGCGTCTCTCTCACGATTGCGGACCTCAAGCAGGAATCCTTCACTGTCGCCATCATCCCCTACACGTACGAAAACACAGGATTCAAGGACCTGGAGGAAGGACAGTTGGTCAATCTGGAGTACGATGTGATCGGGAAGTACGTTAGGCGGCAGATTCAGTTGTGAATTGGAGAGTCTGTGATTTGGTGAGTTATTTGCGAGGGCGTGAACTTGATATAGCCTGCAGGATATCTATTCGGAGGGATTGTTGAATTTTGAAGATGATTTCTGGGAAAAGGATTCCTTTGCGCCTTTCTTTGCGACTCTGCGGGGGGGATTCTTCACCTTTCCATTTACTTACAGCCGAGAACGCTATGAACGCAAAGGAAATCGCTGTGCTTTTCTCTGCGCATTCTCCGCGATCTCCGCGACCTCTGCGGTGATTCTTTTACTTCACATTTACTCACCGCACTTACCCCAAAAGCATTAAGGGGCAGGCAACCCTTGGGGGCAATGTCAACTATTCAATGGATATAGGGGTGTATAGGACGCAAGGCATTGCTTCCCTACAAAAGATTTTTTTCAAACCTTATCCGTCATTTCAACTGTCAACTTAATCACGATCCCGCCCTTCTGATAGTGGTCTCCCGTTGGATCCAGCACTCGACGAAGAAGGAATCCCCTTCGCTCAGTCCTCTTTGGAAAATATCCTCGATAGATGGCATATATTGGCGGTAGGAGTTGATAAGTTGGTTGGCTTCACTTCTCGAATCTGGATCCTTTGACCTGGCTCTTTCCCACTCATCGATCGCCACCCAGGTTACGACCTGGCTGTCCCAACCTGTACCCGGGCCGCAGAGAGGACCACTTGAGGCGTAGAGTTTACCGATAAGGATGTGGGGTTCGCCCCAATTCGGCCTGTAAGAACCGGCCATTTGGGCAAACTCTCTGGATTTGGGAAAATCACGGAGGTGACTGTAGTATATCTTTCCGATGATGAGAGCGTAATTGGCTTTTTTATCGGCATTCTCTTCCTCATCGATTGCTCGCTCAAAGAGATTGATGGCTTCCTGAAAATCGGCTTCACGCAAAGCCGTATAGGCCTGACGCACCAGGCTGGAGGCATCTTCGGGCACTTCACAGTGGACCGAAGCAGCTTCCTGCAACTCCACCACCACATCCAGGTCTTCTGGACATTCTCCCCACTGTATTTTACCCAGGGCCATTTGAATGGCCTCACAGTCTTCAGGATTTTCCGAATAGAGCTCGTAATAAGTGTCAATGTAGTACTGACAATCATAAAATCCCCGTATCCGCTGGAGATCCATCAATCGCTGAGGAGTGAAATTCCCCACCCTGTTCCACGCATCGTCATCCGGGTCGTCATTGGCCTTAACCAGTTCTGAGATAAACTGAGCATACTGTTGGGCCTCTTCACGTTCGATTTTCTCATTAAAAGCCTTGCTGACCAATAGAGCCGTGAATGGATTGACCACAAAAGCAGGGGTTTCCTCCCCGAAATATTCAATGGTCTCAGCGAAAAGGTCAAAAATTTCTTGCATAGTGGCGTAGTCCCGGTAGGAATAATAGAGGTCAAAAGCTTTCCTGGCCCTCGCGTAGGCTTTTTGCTCCGGGTAACAAAGTCCGATCTGGTCGTAAAATCCTAAAATTGTCCTGATGTATTCATCCCGCAACTCAGGGTCTTCCTCATCCCTCAACAGAGTTTCGTAAAAATAGACCCCATCGTTGAAAACGGTCCACCTTTGACCATCTGCGGCAGGTGCAATATCATAGACTATTTTCCAGTTTTCAAAGGCATCCTCAAAATCACCTTCACTCAAAAAGCCCCGGTAAATAACGTAGTGCTCAAGTGCATGCTGACCCCGTCTCGCCGACTCAAAGGTTTCGCAACCCACAGGAATGACATCTTGCGACTCAGTTTCAGTGGTAGTCAAATCACTATCGGTCTGAGCAGGAGGATCGGTTACCGTTTGCCGCGGTCCGGGAGAGCAACCAGCCACCAGGAACAAATGAAGAGCTGCATAAATCAATGCGGAGATGAAAAGAATCTTTTTCATGTTATGGATCAAAAATTTTGAAAAAAGCAAATACCTGCTATACGGCCTCTGCCGAAAACCTGAAACACAAGAAAAGTTGACTATAATTAACCGGGGAATACAACTGCGCAAAGTTATAAACCAAACTGGTTAGTTTCTGAATCGAAGGGTTACAGTTTCGTTGAACCAGCAATCTACGGTCACCCGGTCACCGGCAGAGAGTCCCCTCATAAAGCCTTCATCCTGTTCGGGTTTAGAGGAATAATAAGACCTGGCGCGCCGGTTTGCATCCTCTGCCACTTCGGGATCGATTCTGGCTGCGGTTCGATACTTATCAATGGCAGCCAATACAGCCAACCGTTGGTTCCAATCACCACCGCAATTGCTGAGGGTTTGTGCGTAGAGGTCTCCAATAAGCATATAGGGTGCACCCCAGTTATCCCGTAATTCGGCAGCTCGAAGTGCATTTCTCCTTGCGGTTGAATACTGATTCAATTGCCGACCCTGGATGGAAGCCATTCTGAAATAGAAATCAGCTTTTCGCAGATCGTCTTCTTCCATATCTATGGCTTTTTGAAACCGGGCAACGGCTTCTTCGTAATCGCCCTCTTCAAAATAGCGTCTTGCTGCTACTGCGGGATTTCTGGCTTCCAGGTCTTGCTGCAGCGCTGCATTGATACTGTCCACATAGGCAATATTTCGCTCTCTGAGGTCTTGCAGTTCAGGATCCTCTTCATCGCAACCGCGATTCATCAACTGACTAAAAATCCTTCGAGCCGCTTCACCGTCGTGGGGGTTCTTCTCAAACTCAGGCAACAAGCGCTCTTTAAAGTAATCGCAATCGTAAATATCTCTTTCAATCCTGGAAAAATGGCGGTCAACGGAAGATTTTACCGCCTTAAACTGTTCTACAAATCGCTCATTGTTCTCAATATTGTACTCCAGGATTTCACCAATTTGACTGTGCAACTGACGGGCCGTTTCATCGTCCATCTGCCCTGCCTGAAACAATCTGGAAACTGCAGCGGCAGCGGGGATCAATACCGTATATTCAGATTCCAACTTTGCGAGGTCCATGGACCTGGTAGCCACATCGTACACATCCTCGGTCGAGGCGTTGAATTCGTAAAAAAGGTCGTAGGCAAGGCGCCCCAAAAGGACCCCGGCCCTACGGTCGTAACAAGCCTGTGAATCACAATTTCTAATCGCAATAGCACCGGCTTTAATGCACTCGGCTGCCTGTTCGTACAAGTTGATAATCTTCTGTTGGTATTCCTCAATTAGTTCTGCATCATCGGTTTCTTCCAGCAGGGTCTTGTATATGGTGATACCATCTGTGAAGTGAAAATCCCTTTGTCCATCAGCGGCAGGTGCATTTTCGTAGGCGATTTTCCAGTTTTCATAAGCAATCTCCATGTCTCCAACTCGAAGGGCCTGGCGATACACTGAATGAGCGCTGATAATATCGTCCTGATTCCTCAGGTCAGTCCATGTTTCACATTGTGCATTCATATCGCTTACCAGAGTCAGTCCTCCAAAAAGTACGGTTAGGAAAATTATGAACTCAGTTTTCATAAGCTGTGTCTTAAAAGTTAATCAGTTAATTTAATCAGTTATCAGTTTTAATCGTAACGACGCTTAATGAACCATGTATTGTCATTGACAGTAAAACCAAAGCTCAAATTTATAAAAAATTCTTCCAATGCAGTATCCACTCCCCTTCTGCCAATTTGAAAATTGGTGTGAAGACTGGAAACCTGTCGTTGAACGATGAAGGGGAAACTGGCCCCAAAATTAAGCCCGTATTCTGTGAGCTGTGATCCTGAGGCAACCCGTGGGTCCCTGTAATAATAAAGACCACCCCTGTAAGTAACTCTCTGAAAAAAGCTGGTTATGGACTGGTGATCGGGTGTAAATGATCCTCCCACACCAAGGCGGAAAGAATTCTTTAATTCCTCCCTTTTGGCCTCATTCTTATATTGGCTCCACAGTCCGGCTTCTATGTCAAATCCAATCTCAAAGCGTTCGTGTCTCACATAAGATGCACCAAAACCAAATTCTGGTGGAAGCTGTCCACTGGAACGCAAATTATCAGCCTGGAACAATGTATCTACGAGCTCATTTGCAAAGATATGACGTCCCAGATGAAGGCTGTTTGAATTGTTTGTAAAGTTTGTGGCTGCCTTTCCATGCGCTCCGATGGTGATGTAGTCAATCGGTTTACCCCTGTTGTCGTGGTAGGGATTGTCCTCGTTTCGATTGAGGATAAAGTTGTGTAAGAATCCGGCTTTCCAGTAAAAGGATCGCATTTTGATCTCGTCCTCAAATTCATTGGCATAGTGTACACTCACATTGGGGAATCCCATGCGCCTGTTTTGTTCCAGGGAGCCAAAAAGGTATCCGGCATTAAAACCAATTGAGGTGTTTTTGTATCGAATGGCCTGCCCGGCAAAGAGCATTTGGGAGCCACCACTGCCCTCAAAACTCCTCCTGATCTCACCAAGCTCAGGATCTACTCCCGTTGACTCAATTTCGTAACCAATGGTAGAATAGGGCTGAAGACCGATCACAGTGCCGTACCTCCAGTCCGAATAGGTCTCCTCCAACATCTCATTGATGGTATTTATTAGAGGGAAACCAACGACAAGAGAATTCATGCCACCACCCCAGATATCAACATCAGTATCCTGATCGGATAGCTTGTTGTACTGAATATTAAATCCGGCATTCATGGAAGCAGACCTTAAATAGGCGTAAGAGGCGGGATTGGTGATATTGAGATTCCGATACGACCAATCCGTAGCTCCCAATCCACCCTTGGCGCGTATATGGGGCATATTGGAATGCTGCAACTCACCTAGGCCCAATCTCGAATAGGGTGACACCACAGTATTCTGCGCTTCAATGTAAACCGCTGCAGCGAGAAAAAAGGTGCAAACAACGGCAATAATCTTCTTTGTCTTAATTGACATGATGTGTTAAAATTTCGTGTAATCCAATCAAAACCAAATCGGGCTCTAAAACCACTTCGGTGCGAATATTCTCAGCCAGCTGGCCGGCATCTCCACCGGTTAATAAAATTTTAATGCCCTTAAAACGGTCCTTAAAATATCCTATTATACCCTCCACTTCGCACGCTGCACCAAAAAGAGCTCCCTGACCGAGTGCATCAGCAGTGCTGAGAGCCAGTGGTGCTGCTTTTGGAGGTAATTCAACCAGCGGAAGTGCATGGGTAAATTCATTCATGGCCCGCAATCTCATTTTAAGTCCCGGACTGATCATCCCCCCGCGATGCTCCTCACTATTTTCCACCAAATCATAAGTAATACAAGTGCCGGCATCTATGCTCAGAGAAGTTTCCCCGGGAAATAGAGCCACTGCCCCATGGTAGGCAGCTATCCTGTCCGTGCCAATGGTCTCCGGAGTCAGGTAATCGCTTTTTACAGGGAGGTCCAAATCAGCACTAAGCAGAATCGGCTTTACCTCCTCCGGAAAAAAGCCGGACAAAAGGTTATGACTGCCGGTGGCAGAGACGATGGCGTGAGTGGTCTGAGCAGCTATGTCCTCCGGCAGCTGAAAATTGGGAAAATGGCCAATGCCTTTGTCTTGCAACAGCCCCCCGGAAAAGGCTCCCCACTTCACTCTCGTATTTCCAATATCCAGCGTCAGCTTTATCCCCATATCAGTGTTTAAAGTGCCTGATTCCTGTCAGATACATACTCATTCCGTTATCATCACAAAAATCAATGCTCTCCTTGTCTTTAACAGAACCTCCCGGTTGCACCACCGCCTTTATCCCTGCGCGATGTGCTATTTCCACGCAGTCCTTGAATGGGAAAAAAGCATCCGATGACATTACAGCTCCTTTGAGCGGCAAATTGTTCTCCTCTGCTTTTTCAATGGCTCCCTTCAGAGCATCTACCCTGGAGGTCTGCCCGGCCCCTATTCCTATTATCATTTGATTATTGATCAGCGCGATGGCATTTGACTTCAAGTGCTTAACGACTTTATTGGCAAATTGAAGGTCGCGGAATTCGCGCTCATTGGCTTCTACCTCAGTTGACGGGATCCAGTTCTCAGCTTCATGTTGATAATTGTCCCGGTCCTGTACGAGAAATCCATTGATGGTAGATCTAATGGTTTTTAATCCCTCGGGGTATTTATTGAGCTGCACCAATATCCTCTTTTTCCGCTTCTGCAGGACTTCCAGGGCTGCTTTAGAAAATGACGGGGCGATGAGCACTTCGTAAAATATCTTGTCGATTTCCAGAGCTGTTTTCTCATCCATTTCCACATTTGAGCAGATCACACCTCCAAAGGCAGACAGAGGGTCCCCTGCCAGAGCCATTTTCCAGGCTTCCTGTAGCCTGGGCCGGGTAGCTAATCCACAGCTATTGTTGTGCTTGAATACGGCCACGGTAGGTGGTTCTTCCGCAAATTCAGCCATGGTAAACACGGCGGCATCAATATCGAGTAAATTGTTGTAGGAAAGTGGCTTACCGTGTATTTGCCGGATGCATTCTCTCGGGTCTCCGTAGAAGGAAGCCCTTTGGTGCGGATTTTCACCATATCGGAGTGAGGTCGCTTCCAAATGAGCCAATGTAACCTGGTCAGTTTGATCCTCTCCGCGCAGATACTTTTGAATGGCAGAATCGTAATGTGAGGAAAGTGCAAAGGCTTTACCTGCAAATGCCCTTCGCTGATCCAGTGTGGTTGTACAATCCGAGTGCTTTGCAATATTCAAAAAATGGGTGTAATGCGCTTTGGATGGCACCACTACCACATCCCGGAAATTTTTAGCTGCCGCGCGGATGAGAGAAACCCCACCAATGTCAATTTTTTCAATGATTTCATCTTCTGAGGCTTCATCCCTTACTGTCTCCTCAAAAGGATAGAGGTCAACCACCACACAGTCGATAGGTGGAATGTCGTACTCCTTTAAAGTTTCCAAATGATCGGGCTCCCTTTTGGCCAAAATTCCTCCAAAAACAGATGGATGAAGGGTTTTGACGCGTCCACCAAGGATAGACGGATAACCGGTAATATCCTCAACCTTCTGTACGGGATATCCCAGCTCACTGATATATTTAGCAGTTCCCCCGGTACTGATCAACCTGACTCCCTGATGGTGAAGGACTTCCAGGACAGGTTCTAACCCTTTTTTATCATAGACCGATATGAGCGCAGACCGGATTTTCTTATTACCCATGTAAAAGCTTTTAGATAGCTGTTAATTTTGCTGCAAAAGTAGTCGGTTAATCTGATTTTTCAGAAAATCAGGCTGTTAAATTGAGGAAAGAGGGGCTGTTGTAAATTGGTGAGTCTGCTGATGGGTTGATGGCTTGATTGGCCGATGGTTGATGGCGCAGTGGTTGATGGCCCCTTCCCTAAAGCATAGGGGACAAGAAAGCTTTGGGGGGAGGGCGCAAGTATTTTATCTTCAGTTTTTTATCGATTTATTGGGGTTGTTTTTGGGGGATTTCTCTGCACATTCTCCGTGATCTCTGCGGTGAACCCTCTGCGGTTTCAGCCTCCTTTGCCCCCGCTGCGTGAAACCAATATCCAATACATCGATTTTCCAAAAAATCGTTATCCATGCAAGTACCCCGGAAATTTCCCCAGAAACCACATCCCTAACACGCACTAATTACCGTACCGAACCCAAAACCCCGCACCAACTGTCCATTGTCTATTGTTCATTAAAACACCCCAATCTTCCTTCCTAATTCGTAATTAATTGGGTCAGTATCCCGTCAGTTGAATCTTTACGGTTTCCATTTGCTCTCCATCTCCCAATCGCAAAAAGTAAGTTCCGGAACTCAAGCCACTGAGGTTAAGTCGCTGCATGGTTTCTCCAGAAGACAATTGACCATCGCGAACCATTTTGCCAGAGGCGTCAAAAACCTGCCAGTACATGTCATCAACCGGAGCCAATTCGAATTCTACATTGATCCAGTCCATGGCGGGGTTGGGAAAGACATTTAAGGTTTGGCCACCCAACTCAATGATGTTGGTAACCAGGATCTCGATGATGGCCGTGTCCGCACCACATTCATTGATGGCAATCAAAACCACATCGTAATTCCCGGGTTCCTCGTATTCATAACCGAACTCTTGCACAGATGCAAATGTGGTTCCATCACCCATGTCCCAGTGAAGAGAATCGGCGTACAGACTTGTACTTTCAAACTGAAATTCTTTACCTCCGAGTTCAAATACATCGAAGGCAGCCTCCGGTTTGTCATTTATCTCTATCAATCGAACCACTTCGAGTGTGTCGGCTCCGAGGAAGTTACTTGCAATTAAAGTCACAGAGAAACCCCCTTCGCTTTCATAGACCACCGTCGGATTTTCCTCCGTCGAAGTTTCAGGATTCCCACCTTCAAAAAACCACTCAAAGGACTCCGCATGGACAGAGGATAAATTTTCAAACTCCACAGTAAGAGGCAGGCAGCCTGAAAACGGAGTGGATGGTTCAAAGTTTGCCCCCGGGAAATCACCAATGGTAAGTTGTTGCCTTATTTCCACCGAATCACATTCATTAAAAACCGTCAAGGTAACTTCATATGCACCCTGGGCGTCGTAAATGTAAGTGGGGTCGTTATCATCACTGGTATTACCATCTCCAAAATCCCAAAGCCAGCCGCTTTCATTTTCCATTGTTTGTGAAAAATGCACTGTGTCGCCATCCACCTCAAATTCAAATTCTGCATCGGGCCCTGTTTGTACAAAAATAAGGGAGTCCATCATCAGGGTATCTACCCCTCCCTGACCAAAGGCAATCAGCAAAACTTCATACCAACCGCCTTCCGCGTATGTCACTGCCACCGTATCCATGTCACTTTCTCCCGGATCTCCTCCGGGGAAATGCCATAGTACACTGTCCATATTGGCAGAGGAAAGATTGACAAATTCTACCTCCAGAGGTGCACATCCGCTTGCATCCGAGAGTTCAAAGGCGGCCATTGGAGGAGTAATCACTTCAATTTCAGTGTTCAGGGTGTCACTACCACATTCATTAAAAGCTATAAAAGTCAGGTCAAAGACTCCGTCGCTTCCAAATTCATAAACCGGCGATCCATCAGAACTGATGGTGGTGTCTCCAAAAACCCACTGTACTGAATCGGCATAGTGCGAGGTATCCTGAAACCAATGCGTTCTGCCATCGATGCTGTCTATTTCAAAACCCGCCACCGGAAGACCCAAAACGGTAATAAAGGAATCTCTTTCCAGAGTGGAACTGCCCTCTACATTAGTCACGGTCAGCTTAATATTGTAAATACCCGGCTCATCGTAAGTGACCAGGGGATTCATTTCATTGGAGCTGTCCGGGCTTCCGCCTTCAAAAACCCACTCAAAAACCTCCGGGCCACCGGTACTTTGATTTTGAAACTGCACCTGCAAGGGAGCGCAGCCTGTTTCCACATCCGCAGAAAAGTCAGCCACAGGTGCTTCAAAAACTTCAACAATTGCGCTAAATTCAGCTTCTCCACAATCATTAAAAGCAAGCATCGACACTTCGTAAATACCACCTACTGCATAGTTGTGAAAAGGGTTGGCCTCCGTACTGGAATTACCATCTCCAAAATCCCAGAAATAGCTAACATTCGGCGATGCAGCGAGATTCTCAAACCCAACAAAAAGCTCTTCAACCGTGAAATCAAAATCGGCTTCGGGAACTTCTTCCACAGTGATATAATCGGTCAACACAAGAAGGTCAAGCCCGTCGCTGTTCTCCACCTGGAGTGACACATCAAAGACCCCGGGAGTTTCATAAGTGATAATCGGATTTTGATCCTGAGAGGAGGATGGAGTACCCCCGGGAAATTCCCAATCCCAGGACGTGGGATCATTTTCTGATAGATCAATGAAAAAGACCTCCATAGGTGCACATACGAAAACCGGATCGGCGGAGAAGTTCGCTATCGGAGGGTCAAAACCGGCACAGGGACCGAGGCAATTAGCGGAATTCACCTTGTCCCGTATCAAATCACCGGGCTGAGATCCAAAACCAAGGTTGAAATTCACACCCACATTTTGAAGCAAATAGCAGTAACTCATGATGGTTCCGCCATTGGCGGGAATGATGGGAGAACTTGGGTTGAAGCAGTCGTCACCTTCGGGAGTCGATCCCTGATTAAAGACAAATTCGTTGCCGCAGTCATCGATTTGAGTATCGTTGTTGTTCCAAACACAGGCGTGGGTGTGTCTGGAACCGAGATTGTGGCCAATTTCGTGAGCTACCACGAAAACAGAATAGCTGAATGTTGGCACATTCTGATAGTTGTTAGTTATTCCGCTGAATGCGGTAGCCAGAGGGGGCCAGCAAAGTACATCAACCCAGGCAATCCCACCGAAAGAAAACTCTAAATTGACCAAATGTGCCAAATCCCCGTTAAAATTACCATCCAATTCATCTGTAAACTCCGTGTGAATGTCCTCAGCATTATCGCCGGTATATGGACTGGGGGTATCCCAAACAAATAATTCACTTATATCCATACCAATGGATTCGTCATCAAAGATTATAAACACCTGGCTGAAAAGCCCGGTTATGTGATCCACCACATCGCTTACAGAACCAAATTCCTGATAGAGGTCATAATCCGCTTCTACATACATATTCACGCAATCAGTCAATGCCCTGGAACTGCTGTGGTTTCCCTGATTTCCTTCCCTATCGACCCGGTCCAATTTATCAACCCCACATGAAAAAGAGAAGGGAAGATCGAGGTTTTGGTTGTAGTACAAAATATGAGGGGAGTTTTTTAAATCTCCGTATTTGCCAAAGGTAAAATCATGCATGCCAAATGAAACAAATGCCATAATTCTATCTTGATAAACGCTGAAACTGACCTTGGACCCTGGACTTCCCTCTACCACGCCCCAGAATGTTCGAAATGCATGATCAGCGGGATTGATCTTATCCCCGGAAGAGGTTCTAATCACAGCATCTTTGCTGAATATATCTACCTCTCTGAGATGCAATTCTACGCTGTACCGTTCGCTTAAGGGCATTTCAACTCTCATCTGACGCTTCTTACTAGTCAGTATTTCATCAATAAAGGTTTCATCCACCTCCATAGTCAATGCTGAACTAAGAAAAATACGCTCACCATCGTCCAGATCCGTAATTCGCTCTTTTACAGAAAAAGGACTGTGCAACTCCATTTTCTCAAAAGCTGCCAGATTCGAATGTATTTCCTGGGTAAAATTTTGAGCAGATATACTGGAACCAAAAACAATAGAAAAGACAATAAAAAAGGGTGCCGCAATAGAAGTAGCAATAATTTTATGCATGATGGCAAAACTTATTTGAAGGTTACACAAATATTTGCCAAATTACAACCACTTTATTTATTCAAAGCCCGGAGTCCTTATAATAAATCATCTATTTATTTTTACTATATGTAAATTATTGGAGTCGGGAGGTAACGATAAAATGAGCACATTTTGCACCAAAATACAACCACATATTCCTAAAACCGGTAGGTCACCTGGTAGCGTACACAAGGTGGCCGGATTTGAAACTTTTGTGAACAGTCGAATAGCAGTGAGAAGCAACGGAGGTTGAACCTATAAATTAAAAGCCAGGGGAAATAAGCTTTTACCAGCGGCAAAAACTTTGGGTGAGTTGATAATCTGAGTTCAGAAAATAAACTTTGATGCAGGCGCAACCGGTCCGACGTCATCAAAAAACTTTCCCCGCTCACCGGATTTCTTCC
>PWJP01000140.1 GCA_003559985.1 Saprospirales bacterium | reverse complement strand
TTTTGGAAGAGATTTCCAGTATGAGTTCGGGTAGCGTGCTGTCGCTGTAAACAGCAGGTTTCAGATTGGACTGTGCGACGTCTTTTACCCGGAGGTAGAGTTGCTTGCCCAATGCCCCTCCAGGGTGGTATTTGGCAAAATCACTGGGGCTAAATCCTCGCAATGCAAGCAACGCCATAGCAAGTGCGTCTCCCATGGCCATTTGTGCGGTGGTGCTGCTGGTTGGTGCCAGATTATTGGGGTCCGCCTCCTTTTTTACCGGGGTATAAAGCAGGTAATCACTACGCTTAGCCAGATAACTCTTATTGTTTGAAGTCATTCCCACCAGCGTATTCCCGCGGGATTTTACAATAGGAGTCAGTACCTTGATCTCAGATGTTTGACCGCTTTTGCTGATGCAAACAACTATATCGTGAACTCCTACCATTCCGAGGTCCCCGTGAATGGCATCTGCCGCATGCATAAAAAGGGCGGGGGTTCCGGTTGAATTGAGAGTCGCTACAATTTTCTGCGCAACAAGCGCACTTTTTCCAATACCTGATACCACCAATCTGCCCGGCGAGTTAAATATTTTTTTCACCAGTTCCGCAAAAGAGTGATCAAAGGCATTCCCAAGTGCTGCAACGGTCTCAGACTCAATAGAAATGGTCTGTTTTGCAACTTCAATTATTTTATTGTCCTCCATATCCGCAGGATTTTCAAAGTGCATATATACAAAAATTCTTCGGGAGGTGTTTCCCGGAAGGTCTTCAATTGCCGCGATTCCTTTATTTTAGGAAGAAGATGTAGCGCTTAGAATTAATGGTTTAACATTTGACAGGACACTTCATTTGAGTTGAAACAAAAATTCCCAATAAGGCAGACAGAACTATGAACCGTATGAAAACCAGGTTTTGCGCAGGTTCTGTTAATGAAAGCGCCGACTGGTAGCTCCGGAGAGAGAGTATTCCATGAAATATGTGCGAGATTGTTGGTGGTTTGCAAAAGGAATGGTAATTTTGGAACCGAGCTTCTAACCAATGGGAGTATATGGTGATTACAATTGCCATTTGGTGAATTCATTGGCACATTGTATTGATTTTCTCAGAAAAAATTAATGAAAGAAGCTTGCATTAAAAAAAATTATTATCTTTATAGCGCCGTTGGTATGGTTTTGCAAGAAGCACAAGCTGGCAGATAACAAAACTTCTAGTTGATCAAATGGAGTTAGGCATAACAGATATTAGACAATCACTCAAAGAGTTCTTCGGCTTTGACAAGTTCAAAGGACTTCAGGAACCCATTATAAAAAGTGTACTCGAGCGCAATGACACCTTTGTCATCATGCCGACCGGAGGTGGTAAATCCCTTTGCTATCAATTACCGGCTCTAATGATGCCAGGGACTGCGCTGATCATTTCTCCCCTCATTGCACTTATGAAAAACCAGGTGGACTCTATCCGCGGTTATAGCAAAGAAGAGGATGTAGCGCACTTTTTAAACAGTTCTCTGAATAAGACTCAGGCCAGACAAGTGAGGTCGGACGTATTGGATGGTAAAACAAAAATGCTGTTCGTCGCACCAGAAACCCTCACCAAAGAAGAGAATGTAGAGTTTTTAAAAAAGGTAAATGTATCCTTTGTAGCAGTTGACGAAGCGCACTGTATTTCAGAATGGGGTCATGATTTCAGGCCGGAATACCGCAAGATTCGCGAGATAATCGATGGTATTGGAGAGAAGATACCCATCATAGCTCTCACAGCTACTGCTACCCCTAAAGTAAGGCAGGATATAATTAAGAACCTGGCCATGGATGACGTTAATGAATTTGTCTCCTCGTTTAACAGGGACAATCTCTACTATGAAGTCCGCTCAAAACCCAGCAGAGCAGAAGCCCAGAAGAGCATCGTTCAGTACGTAAAAACCAAGCCCGGAAAGTCCGGAATAATCTATGTGCAGAGTAGAAAAAGCACCGAGGAAGTGGCGAACTTTTTGAAGGTCAACGATATAAAAGCCGCTCCCTACCACGCCGGTATGGACTCCAAGAGCCGCACGAAAGTTCAGGATGATTTCCTTATGGAGCGGGTGGACGTCATTTGCGCAACCATCGCCTTTGGAATGGGAATAGATAAACCGGATGTGCGCTTTGTAATCCACTACGACATTCCCAAAAGCATCGAAAATTACTACCAGGAAACCGGTAGAGCTGGCAGGGATGGTCTGGAAGGTGAGTGCGTAGCATTTTACAGCTACAAGGATATCCGCAGGTTGGAAAAATTCCTTAGAGATAAATCGGTGGCCGAAAGAGAAATGGGTGCGCACTTGCTGGAAGAGATGATTTGCTATGCAGAGACCTCGGGCTGCAGAAGAAAATTCTTACTCCATTACTTCGGTGAGGATTACGATGAGGAGCAGTGCAGAGACAAATGCGACAATTGTCGGCACCCCAAAGAAAAAATTGAGGCCACTGAGGAGATGGGGGTCGGCATTAAAGCCGTGAAAACCATGGGAGAAAATTACGGCGAGAAGGAAGTGGTCGATTTCCTCGTAGGAAAAAACACCCAGATCAATCGAGATTATAAATTTGACCAGCTCGATGGCTATGGAGTTGGTGAGGAGCAAGGCGAAAATTTTTGGAACTCTATTTTGAGACAGGGTGTCATCCTCGATTATCTAATCAAGGATATTGAAGAGTACGGAGTATTGAAGGTTTCTGACAAGGGAGAGGAGTTTCTGAAAAATCCCGATCCTGTGGAGATCAGCATAATCAGGGACTTTGACAAGGACACCGAAGAGAGAGGTAATGGAGATGTGGCCGGTGGCTCTGCGGTACTGGATGAGACCCTTCTCAAAATGTTGAAATCACTTCGAAAAAAGGTGGCTGAACAAAACGACCTGCCTCCTTTTGTCATCTTTCAAGACCCATCTCTGGAGGATATGGCCTTGCAGTATCCACTCAGAATGGAGGATATGACCAAAATATCCGGGGTTAGCCAGGGTAAAGCCATGAAATACGCTCGACCCTTTCTGGACCTCATCAATGAATATGTCGAGGAAAATGAAATCGAAAGACCGGACGATATTCTCATCAAACAGGTCGCTGAAAAATCTGTTAAAAAAATCGCCATCATTAAATCAATCGACCGGAAGATTCCGCTTGAAGACATCGCTTTTTCGACTAATTTATCCATGGAAGACCTGATTACCGAAATCGAAATGATTGTAGCTTCAGGCACGAAGGTTAATATCGATTATTACATTGAAGATGCGGTGGACGATTATTCCAAAGAGGATATCCACGACTACTTTATGGAGGCAGAAACCGACGACCCCGTGACAGCCTATCACGAACTGAAAGAGGATGACATCACGATAGAGGAAATTCGGTTGATGCGAATTAAGTTTCTCTCGGACCTCGGCAATTAAATTTTGAGCATTTCCAGCGTACATATTATCAATGGTCCCAATCTAAACCTGCTGGGTCTTAGGGAACCCGAAATTTACGGGGACACTTCATTCGAGGAGTACTTTCTCAAATTGAGAGGTGATTTCCCTGGTCTCCAACTCTCTCATTCACAGACCAATCACGAGGGTCAGATTATTGATTGGCTGCACGATTGGGGTTTTAAAAGAAATGCGGGGATTATAATCAATGCCGGTGGCTATACCCACACTTCCGTAGCAATTCGAGATGCAATAGCTTCGATTGAAACCCCGGTGGTGGAGGTTCACATTTCTGCAGTTTCTGAAAGGGAAGATTTTCGAAAGGTCAACTATCTAAAAGAAGTATGTGCGCACTCAATCGAGGGTTCTGGCCTGGAGGGTTACGCTCTTGCAATTAAATGGCTGCTCAACCTTCCCGACTGACTTCTCGAAATAATTTCTTGTGCAGTTTTTTTATCGACCTCTCGATTTCGCTGTAATCCGCGGGCTCTTTTCCTAAAAAAATATAGACGACCCGTACTTCGATTGCGGGAATAGCCTCCGTGGATTGAGACCGATTTTTCAGGTCGATTCTCACAGCCTCACGCATGCGTCTTTTTATCAGATTTCTGTCCACTGCACGCCTAATTCGCTTTGCGGAAACTGCGGTGGTGAAAAAGATTTTAGGAGATTCTGATTTAGGGGAGAATTCCCATTTCATAAGAATGGGGTGGGAGAGATGGGAGCTGCCGGAGGAAAACAGTCTCAGTATGTCTTTCGAACTTTTTAGCCTGTCCCATTTCATTCCCGATTCAAAGTCTTGGGTCAACAGAGGTTACAGTGCTTCAATTAGTATGAAGTTGCTTTATAAAAGCTGTAAATTAAGTATGGATTTCTCTGGAGACCGACCAAAATTACTTCCTGGTTTTCTCATCGGCAACCGACAGTTTGTGTCTGCCTTTGGCTCTTCTTCTGGAGAGGACTTTTCTGCCGTTTTTTGTGGCCATGCGGGCTCTGAATCCGTGCTTGTTCGAGCGTTTTCTTCTAGATGGCTGGAATGTCCGTTTCATGGTTTATTATTATTTTGTATCTTTCATTAATGCTTTGAAACTGCTGCAATATTCCCAACAGGGCCGCAAAGGTAGTAAAAAAATTAATTTCTAAACCCAGCTTTGCTGAATTGTTTTCTACAAGAGTGATTGATGATTTTAAACCCCGTACTCTATCCTGATTTTTTGTTTGATGAAAACAATTTTTGCCAGGGGGAAATCAATGAATTTTCAAACCCATATCGCCCCGATTTTAACTGGAATTATTAGCTGTTCATGGATGCGAGGAATTCATCATTGTTTCGTGTACCTTCAATTCTTCGCTTGATAAACTGAATGGCCTCATCCGGTTTCATGTCTGCGAGGTGATTTCTGAGAATGAACATTCGTTGCATAGCTTCTGCATTCAGGAGCAAATCTTCGCGTCTGGTGCTTGACTTGGTCAGGTCAATTGCAGGATACAGTCGCTTGTTTGCCAAAGAGCGGTCTAGCTGAAGCTCCATATTCCCCGTTCCTTTAAATTCTTCAAAGATTACCCCGTCCATTTTCGAACCGGTATCTATGAGTGCGGTGGCGAGAATAGTAAGAGAACCACCTCCTTCTATATTTCTTGCAGCTCCGAAGAACTTTTTGGGTTTGTGTAGTGCATTGGCTTCCACACCACCTGACAGCACCTTACCACTTGCGGGTGCTACCGTGTTATATGCACGTGCCAATCTGGTTATTGAGTCCAGAAGAATCACTACGTCGTGACCGGATTCTACCAGTCTTTTGGATTTTTCCAGGACGATATTAGCAACGCGAACGTGATTTTCGGCGGGTTCATCGAAGGTAGATGCGACCACTTCAGCATCCACACTTCTGGCCATGTCGGTCACCTCCTCCGGGCGCTCATCAATCAGAAGTACGATCATGTAGCATTCGGGGTGATTTTTTGCCACAGCATTGGCCATGTCTTTGAGCAAAAATGTCTTACCGGTTTTTGGCTGAGCGACGATCAATCCACGTTGTCCTTTACCAATTGGCGTGAATAAGTCGATCATGCGTACGCCGTAGTCTTTGCCATCCGGCCGGCTGGCCAGGGTAAATTTTTCCTGTGGGAAAAGAGGGGTGAGGTAATCAAATGGCACCCGGTCGCGTATTTCATTGGGCTTTAATCCATTTATCAGATTTACCCTGAGGAGTGCAAAGTACTTTTCACCGTCTTTCGGTGGTCTGACCGGTCCGCTTATGGTGTCTCCCGTTTTCAGACCAAAGAGTTTGATTTGAGATGGAGAGACGTAGATGTCATCAGGCGACGACAGGTAGTTGAAATCTGCCGACCTCAAAAACCCGTATCCGTCTGTCATCATTTCCAAAACCCCTTCGCCTTCTACTATTCCATCCAGGTCCACATTGAAGCCGGAGGAATCTTTCCCCTTTCTACCACCTTTTCCGGAACCCTTTTGCTCAGATCTCGAATCTTGTCTTTGCTGTCCGGATTGTCTTGATGAAGAGGATTTTCTTTGCTTTTGGTCTTGTTGTTGCTGTTGCGAATCGCTATCCTTTTTTCTCCTTTGCCCTCTTTTGTTATCGCTATCATCAGAAGATTTAGCATCTTTTGACTGAGCGCTTTGTCTTCTGGAGGAGGTTTTCTTATCCGTACTTTTTGAAGTGTCCTCAGATTGTCTGCGACGCCCGCGACGTGACCCTGTGTCGCTAGCCTTACCGTCGTTTGAAGCCTCCGATTTTTTGGTGGCCTCTTTGGACTCCTTTTTAGCCTGGGGAGCTTCCTTTGCTTTGGATGTTTCCTTTTTGACGTTATCCTGTTTTTTTGAAGACTGCGATTTGCTGGCTCTTTCGCGACGCCTTTGTGGAGGGTTGTACTCTGGTTTGGTCTCAGAGCGGTTGGCTGCAGTGGGTTCTTCAGTGACGTTAGACCGCTCAATTACGGCCTGTTGGTCCAGAATCTTGTATATCAGCTCTTGTTTGTTGAGTCTTGATATACCTTTTATTCCGAGGGTTTCTGCGAGTTCCTTTAATTCCGGAACAAGCATATCATTTAATTGCAATATGTCATACATGGTATTCGTGTGATTTTTGGGTAATTAATAGTAATCTGGAAAACTCAGGTTTCATTGGTAGTTGGGAAAAATTACATGGTAAAAATCCCGGGGAATTATTATTGCAGGACGCTGCAATCCGCTAAAATTACTTCTACTTAAATTCTGTAAATGAGTGCAATATTAAGAGGATGGCGCAAAGATATAAAGAACTTTACTAAACCAAATAATTTACCAGGTTTTTTTTCGGATGTAATCCCTGTAACATCACAAGGCTTTTCAAAACCTATCACTTTTCTTCCAAACCTGATTCAAATTAGGTAACGTCCTTTTAATCTCAATAGTTTTCTCTGCGGGTTTATTTTATAAGATTGTCTTTGGGCTATAAGCAGGCATTTTTTGTTAGACCAATTATCCTTAAGATACTATCTTTGCCTCTCGGATTACAAAAAACGTTGATTTATGCTCGAGTTAAGAAAGTTGAAAGGCCACTGGAAAAGTGCTGCACGGGCACTTGAAAAAAGGGGCATGGGTAAGGAGAAAATTGAGGAATACTTCCACCAACTCAAGAATTTGGATATGAGAAGGAGGCGAAACCTTCAACAGGCTGAGGAATTCCGGTCCGAAATTAAGAAGATTTCCAGAGAAGTTGGTGAGTTATTTAAAACCGGAAAGGCAAAGGAGGATGAGGGTACAGCGCTGGCTAATAAAATGCGGGAGCAGGTTTTGAATCTAAAGCATAAGCTTTCACTAAAGGAGGCCAAGCTGGAAAAAATCGAAGATGAATTGCGGGAATGCCTTTACAATATCCCCAATCTTCCGCATGAGTTGGTTCCCGCCGGCGATAGTGAGGAAGATAATTTTGTGTTCAAGGATGCGGCAGGTAGTTTGCCCAGACTAAGTGATAGCGCTCTGCCCCATTGGGAATTGGCAAAAAAATACAGGCTTTTTGACTTTGAACTTGGTGTCAAAGTGACTGGTTCCGGTTTCCCCGTTTATACCGGGAAGGGGGCTGCCCTGCAAAGGGCTATGATTACCTGGTTTTTGAGTAAAGCCACGGAGGCTGGCTACAGTGAGGTTATTCCACCCTTGTTGGTCAATGAAGATACTGCACGAGGCACCGGCCAGTTGCCCGATAAAGAGGGCCAGATGTACCACGCTGAGAAGGACAATTTTTACCTGATACCCACAGCAGAAGTGCCTATTACCAATCTCTACCGCGATGATATAGTTAATGAGTCAGAGCTGCCGGTCCGCATGGTGGGTTATACGCCTTGTTTTAGAAGGGAAGCCGGTTCGTATGGTGCACATGTGAAAGGACTCAACCGGGTACACCAGTTTGATAAGGTGGAAATTGTCCAACTTGCCAGGCCTGAAAATTCCTACGAGCAATTGGATGAGATGTTGGCCCACGTAGAGGGCTTGCTAAAGGCTCTCAAATTGCCGTATCGAATTCTCCGGCTCTGTGGCGGAGACCTGGGGTTTACTTCTGCCCTCACTTACGATTTTGAGGTGTGGTCTGCAGCTCAGGAGAGGTGGTTGGAAGTTAGTAGTGTTTCCAATTTTGAAACCTATCAGTCCAACCGCATGATGATTAGGACCCGCAGTAAGAGTGAAAAACCGAGGTTGGTTCACACACTCAATGGAAGTGCACTTGCACTACCGAGAGTCATGGCGGCAATGCTGGAATTATATCAGGATGAAAAGGGCATAAAGGTACCTGATGTACTTGTACCTTACACTGGATTTAAGCGGATTGATTGAGAGGGAAGCGCTGTTTTTGTGATTATCTGTACATAAAATCAATGAGTGGGCGTTTTACCAGTAAAAAATTGATATTTCATGGGTGAATATATGGCCTTTATTGTGGTGGCGGGTGTTTTTTCCGTAATAGGGTGGTTGATACAAAATCGCCTGAAGCAGGTTTTTAGCCACTACAGTCAGATAGGTTTGCGTAGTGGATTGACAGGAGCTGAGGTAGCCGAGCGAATGCTTCGCCATTACAGTATTAACGATGTTCGGGTGGTGCCCGGAAAGGGCTTTTTGACAGACCACTACAATCCCACTACTAAAACAGTTAGTCTGAGTGAGGCGGTTTACAGCAGCCGGAGTATCTCTGCTGCCGCAGTAGCTGCTCACGAATGTGGACATGCTGTACAACACGCCACCGCTTATCCAATGCTGCAGATGCGGTCGAAGTTAGTTCCAGTAGTTCAGGTGGCAGCAGGGCTTCAACAGTACCTGCTTCTCGCTGCACTTCTTTTCCTGGGTACATTCCCTCAATTGCTCCTGATCGTTATCGCATCCTTTGCGGCCACCACACTTTTCAGTCTTGTAACTTTGCCCGTGGAGTTTGATGCCTCTAACAGGGCGTTGAAGTGGTTGGAAAGAGCGGGAATAACCAGTGCAGAAGAGCAGCGCGGTGCTAAAACTGCGCTTTGGTGGGCGGCAATGACTTATGTAGCGGCAGCGCTTGCTTCGTTTGTTATGTTGCTGTATCTGGTATTTCGGTATATGCAAAATCGGTAAAGTTTATTACCTTTGGGCCAAATCATAAAATAGAGATTAGAAATTATGAGTGCGGATTTAGAAGATGTTATAAAAGAGGGTGCCGGTGCAATGGAAAGCAGTGTTGAGCACTTGAAAAAAGAACTGGTCAAATTGCGTACCGGTAAAGCTTCTGCCTCCATGTTATCAGGGATTGAAGTCGATTATTACGGGACCTTAACCCCGCTCAATCAGGTGGCCAATATAAGTGTTACCGATTCGAAAACACTTACTATCCAGCCCTGGGAAAAATCCATGCTCGGCCCAATTGAAAAGTCCATTTTTGAGGCCAACCTCGGGCTTACCCCAATGAATGATGGGGAAGTGGTTAGAATTAATATTCCACCGCTGACCGAAGAGCGGAGAAAAGACCTGTTTAAGCACGTTAAAGCCCTCGGGGAAGATGCAAAAATATCTCTGCGAAATACCCGTCAAAAACTCATGGATGCCGTTCGTACAGAAGTTAAAGCCGGGTTTCCTGAAGATGCGGGCAAGCGATTGGAGGGGCAAATCCAGGGCATGGTAAATTCTTTTGCTGAAAAGGTGGATGAAGTCATCGATGCCAAGGAAAAAGACATCATGACGGTCTAATGTTTCGGCCAAATGCGACATTTGGATTTTTCCATTCACAGTCTGTAACTAAGTCAGCCCCCCAAAGCTAGTAGTGATATATTCTTCTATGGTGCCTGGATGAGTAGCTGTAGAACTTTACCCGGGATTGAATTTTTGCAGATCCATTTTTTCTCCATCAAATACTGCATAAGTGAAGTGGTGCAGCCAGTCTCCGAGATTGATGTAAACAGCTTTGCCATTTTTCAATGTGTGTTGAATCGGCAAATGCCTGTGTCCGAAGACAAAGTAATCAATGCCGGGGTCCTCAGTCAGTTTTCGCTCGCAATACTGGACAAGCCACTCACGGTCTGCTCCCAAAAACCCCTCTCTTTTTGAATGTATCCTGCTTTTTCCCGACCAAAAATTAGCCAGAGATATACCAAAATTTGGATGAAGTCTGGCAAAGAGCCATTGGCAAATTGGGTTCCTGAATATCTTTTTCAGCCTTTTGTATCCACGGTCTCCCGGGCCGAGGCCATCACCGTGTCCTATGAAAAACCGCTTTCCATTCCACTCTCTGACCACCGGTTTATGAAAGACGGGAATGCCAAATTCTTCTTCAAAATATCCAAACATCCACATGTCGTGATTTCCGGAAAAAACGGAAATAGTAATTCCCGAATCACTGAGTTCTGCCAGTTTTCCGAGAAATCTGCTGTGGCCTCTTGGGATTACAGTCCTGTACTCAAACCAAAAGTCAAAGAGGTCACCGACGAGGAAGACTTCACTCGCATCCGTAGCGACGGTGTCTAACCACTTGCAAATTATCAACTCACGCTCACGGTTTGTTAATGTCTCGGTATCCAATCCGAGATGAAAATCCGAGGCAAAATAAATTTTTTCATCCATTTAAGCTGCCTGGGTTCAGTCCGGTTTTTCCATTACGGTACCGCATTTGTCACAAGTCCTCAGCTCCTCATTATTCATAAAGTTGTTGATAACCGGTGGCAGTTGGTTGACAATATCGGTCATTTCAAAGGTGTCTTCATGCAACTTGTGGTTGCAATTTTCACAAAACCACATCAACTTGTCCACCTCATCTCCTCTGCGATAGCGCTCTATAACAAGGCCAACAGTATTGGCTGGGCGCTGCGGAGAGTGTGGGATTCTGGCCGGCAACAAAAACATTTCCCCCTCTTTAATCTCAATGTCTTTTCGCTTGCCGTCTTCATCGATTATTTTTACCGTGATATCACCTTCCAGTTGGTAGAACAACTCCTCTCCATCTTCCCAGTGATAATCTTTGCGTCCATTGGGTCCTCCGACAACCATTACGATGAAGTCATCGTTTTCAAGATAAACCTGTTTATTTCCCACCGGAGGCTTAAGAAGGTGTCTGTTGTCGTCAATCCACTTTTGAAAATTAATTGGTGGTAACATAATCTCGCTGAATTTTGATTAGAAATAAATACTTTTAAATAATTGATTTTCAGTAACTAATGTGGCCCTTTGTTCTGGCTTAAAGAATTTAAGTTCCTCTACCTTTTAAAATATCCGTGAATTTACGGAATTTTACGCTACCTAAGGAAAAAAATATCTGGAAATAAGACCATATTTCTAAAAAATCATTCATGGATTTAAATCTCACAAAGAAAAATGCTCTGGTTTGCGGCGGTAGTCGAGGAATTGGACTTGCTGCTGCGGCAGAACTCGCTGAATTAGGAGCCAATATAACTCTGGTGGCCAGAAGTGGCGATAAATTGGCCGAACTCGTTCACAGTTTGCATAGAGACAGCAGTCAGAATCACGATTTTATGGTGGCTGATTTCAGCAATCCTGTTGAATTGTCAAAAAGAGTCAAGGCGCTTTTGTCCAAAAAACCAATTCACATACTTCTCAATAATACGGGTGGACCCAAAGGTGGACCTATTACAGAGGCCAGGGTTGAAGAGTTTACCCAGGCTTTCAACAACCACCTGGTATGTTCTCATATTTTGACCAATTTAATTAGCCCGGTCATGATAAAAGAGGGGTACGGCCGAATCATCAATGTCATTTCAACCTCTGTGAAAGAGCCCATACCCGGGCTGGGGGTCTCCAATACCATTAGGGGAGCTGTGGCTTCCTGGGCCAAGACACTGGCGGGTGAATTGGGGCGCTATGGGATTACGGTCAACAATGTGCTGCCCGGTTATACGCAGACCAGCCGGCTTGATAGCATTATTCAAGCAAAGGTGAAGAAAACCGGAAAGTCAGAACAGGAAGTAATTAATGAGATGTTGGCCAAAGTTCCAATGCGACGCTTCGCAGACCCTTCTGAAACCGGGTCTGTAATTGCTTTTCTGGCATCGCCTGCAGGGTCTTATGTCAATGGAACTAGCATCCCGGTAGATGGTGGACGCACCAAAAGCCTTTGATTTTTTGCTTCCTGTGTTCCGGAAAAAACATGCTTGACTGTTGATGAACTCAGGCTCAAAGTCAATGGGCTGGTAGGATGCTTTGTAAATCTAATAGAAAGAGACAAAACCTCAGGGCTCTTTAGTTGTCCTTGTAGCGCCTGTAAACGAGTTGTATAAAGTTCTTGGCCTTGTTCTTTTTGTCGGGATCCGTCCACTGGTATGTATAGGCAACCTCAGAGGACAGGAAGTTTTTGGCATCTTCAAATGAACTCAGGGTGTTGAGTTTTTGGATGACTTGCCTGAATACATTGTCATCACCGGCGAAGAGTTCGTTTTTCACAAAAATCTTCTCATTCACCCCCATAGCGCGGTTCAAGTCGCTGATGGGTAGTTGAGAGAGTTTTTCAGAAATTTCGTTGGCCTTCTTTATGGTAAACAATTCTTCGACCTCGGGCTCATCTTCGACCGCTTCTGCCACAAGAGTTTCAACTTCTGCTTCCTCATTTTTTGGTTCTTTGGACTTGCTGGCTTTCTGAGCTTTTTCCACAGGCTTGTCCTCTGCCGCTTCAACCGGTTGCGATTTAGCTGCCTTTTTTTCAATCCTGGGTTCTTCTGCCATGGGTTCTTCTGTTGGCATTTCCTCTACAGGTTCTGGTTCCTGTACTGGTTCAGGGGCGTGTTTTTTTTCTACAGGTCGCTTTATCAAAGTTTCCTGTTCTTCTTTTTTTTGGCTCTTGGCCTTTGTTGCCAAACTTTCTTGAGCAAGTTTTTCCTCTGCAGAGGATTTGAATGAAGATGAATCCAGGGAAGGCGGTTCATAATCTGAATCTTCCAAAATACATTCATAGAGTTCGCGAACGTAGTTGAGAAGAAGGTCGCGCTCCAGACGAGAAGTTGGACTTTCGTCCGGCTCTATGGTGTCGAGGAGGCGATTTATTTTATTAATCTTTTTCTTTGCTTGCTCGAGATTCATACATTTTTTTGATTGATAACGATGGAATAATATAATATTATGCGAAGGTCTTTACTTATTACGAAAATTACAAATATATTTGAGGCGAAAATCGTGCCTTAAATGGTTAAACTAATGTGAAAATCAGCAGATGTTTCTCGAATCAAATGTTAAGTTACAGCCGGCCGGTTGGATAGAAGTGATTTGCGGGTCCATGTTTTCAGGCAAAACGGAAGAGCTTTTGCGAAGGCTTAAACGCGCTCGTTACGCCCGCCAACACTATATCCTGTTAAAGCCGGAAAAAGATATCCGGTACTCGGAAAAAGCGGTGGTGTCTCACGATGAAAATGCGATGGATTGTATGCTTGTGAATAATTCATCGGAGATTCTCAGGCACATGTCCGGTGTTGAAGTCATCGGTATAGATGAGGCCCAGTTTTTTGACGACAGTCTGCCGGAGGTTTGTGAAAATTTAGCTGTGGCAGGTAAGCGGGTCATCATTGCCGGGCTGGATATGGATTTTCGTGGGAAGCCATTCGGTCCGATTCCGCAATTGCTCGCCATGGCTGAGTATGTAACCAAAGTGCACGCTATTTGCCCCCACTGTGGAAATCTGGCCTCGCATTCTTACCGGTTTGCGCAGAGCGATGAAACCATTTTGCTGGGTGCATCTGATTCCTATGAGCCCAGGTGTCGCAAATGCTTTAGTCTGGGGGACAAACTGAGGTGGAAGAAAAAAGCTGGTCCCGGCAAGACAGAAAGTGGTGATTGATAGAACAATGACCAGCGATTGTTGTCGTTACTTTGCTTAGTTTCATATTGTCAATTTCAAACAACAAATCCGTTTAATAATGGCAAAGCTGGTCGCAGTACTTTTTCTGACTTTTTTCACCACACCTCTTTTGGCAAGTTATATGATTATTCATATGGAGCCCAGTCAAAAAAATCACCTCAAAGCCTACGGCCTGACGTATTGGGTCCTGGAACAAGATGTAGAGGCCTACTGGCTGCTCAATTACCGTGGTGGAAGTTTTGCCTTTATACACACCCAGGCTTTTGAGCGCGAGGCCATTCTCAGGGATGTCTCCTACGAAATTGTCACCACGGCTCAGTTTAATCGAATTAGGCAGGATATAGCAAATCCCGCGGTCAATAAGGAAGTGATTAAACTGGAAGTGGCGCCACGGATTGCGGTTTATACACCCGACTACAACCCCTGGGGAGAGGGTATTCAGCCATGGGGGGATGCGGTAACCCAGGTGCTGGACTACGCTGAAATTCCCTACGACAAATTGTACGACAGGGAGGTGCTCGACGGAAGGCTCGCGGAATACGACTGGTTGCACCTCCATCACGAGGACTTTACCGGCCAGTTTGGAAAATTTCACCGGGCTTACCACGCCCATTCCTGGTACAGAAATCACGTCTCCTCTTTAGAGAATCTGGCATCTGAACTGGGTTTTGATAAAGTATCTGACCTGAAGTCTGCTGTGGTGGAGGAAATACGGGATTACGTCGGTTCCGGTGGTTTTATGTTTGCCATGTGTTCAGCCACTGATACATATGATATTGCTCTCGCTGCAAGAGATGTTGATATAGTACCAGAGGTATTTGATGGGGACCCTCCACATCCGAATGCCCAGGACAGGTTGGATTTTTCAAGGACCTTTGCCTTCCGCGATTTTACATTGCAAATGGACCCCATGGTTTACGCCTACAGCGACATTGATCCCAAAACCAGGCAGGTGGCACCCGAAAACGATTATTTTACCCTTTTTGATTTCTCTGCCAAATGGGACCCCGTACCCACCATGCTAACCCAAAATCACACGCGTACCGTAAAGGGGTTTATGGGACAGACGACCTCTTTTGACCGCGATCTTATAAAACCAACTGTGGTGATTATGGGTGAAAACCGGGGACTTAATGAAGCACGTTACATCCACGGTAACTTTGGTGAGGGGTTCTGGAGCTATTACGGAGGCCACGATCCCGAAGATTACACACACCGGGTTGGAGATCCGGAGGTAGATCTCAATTTGCATCCCAATTCCCCGGGATACAGACTTATTCTAAATAATATTCTTTTCCCGGCGGCGAGAAAGCAGGAGAGAAAGACCTGATTGTTCTTTTTATATGCTGATGGTCAGTCCCGTTTTGAAGTGAAAAATAAACCGGGTAATCGGTACAATGGGCTTGTCTTCGTAGCTGAACTCAAATGAATTGGTCCACGAAAAATATCTGCTTAGACGAGTATTGAGGTTGACATTGCCACTGGTTCGGTGACGGGGTACACTCAGGTCCCTATCGTAGCCAAATTGGTAATAGCCGATGGCGTTAAAATCCACAAAGTCGTTCACTGAGTACCGGAATGATAGGTAATTGGTGGATTTTAAGTATTGGACATTTACGGATTCTTCTGTTTCGGGATGTTCCCACCACTCTCCCTCAGCCAAAGCTCCCACTCCGAGGTGCAGGGTTGAACGTTTGGTGTCCAACAGCCGCTTGCGAATTCCGGCGCCGGCAAGCGCCCTGGGGTCCAATCCCCGGAAGTTGTCATAAGAAACCTGGGCAAAGACTTCCAGACTAATATTATTTTTGTAAAAAAAATGCGACCTGAGGTGCATGTATCCAAAGTTCAGAAAGTCGTTATCATTTATCTTCAAATAATCCAGGTGCCCAATGGCCGCATAGGAATGTTGCTCTGAAAAATACACTGCATTGAGACCCGCATTGTAGCCAAACATATCCACGGGAGAGTCGGCTGCCGCACTTCGATTGTACAAACGCACACCAATGGTGCCATTGACCATCCAGGCTTTGGCGGTGTCTCTTTGCATTCGCTCCCGTTCAATATTGAGAATTTGGCCGGATACCTCGCCCGGTTGGCTCATTGTTATTGCTAGCACTAAAGCAATGAGAGCATTTGTGCCCATCCCCAAATACTTTCTCATAATTTCACATTTTTATGGTTGCAAATATACCTCCCACAAGACGGCTATCGGAAATAGCGCTATAAATTTTTTTTTCACAATACCTGTTTTTAGAATCATTCATAAATGCCACATGATTGTCACTTCATTCTACGTTGTTTAAAAAATGACAGTTTTTAACCCTACGAAAAGCACGAAAATTTGCCTTGAGCTGAAATTCACTTTGATGGTTTTTTCGCTTAATTGAAGGGGGTTAAACTCTCAGGCTTATAATGGTTATTTGTCGGGGCTAAAAGCTTTACAATGTCAACGTTTTGGTTAAATTTTCTGGATGTATTTTTCCTTGTTTTTCACAGTGCCCTCATTGTATTCAACCTCTTTGGCTGGGTGTATAAACCCCTGCGAAAGTGGAATCTTCTGTGTTTGTTGCTAACCGGTCTTTCATGGTTTGGATTGGGTATTTTTTACGGAATAGGGTATTGTCCACTTACCGATTGGCACTGGATGGTTTTGCGCGATTTGGGTGAGACCGGGATACCAGCATCATATGTGCAGTACATACTCGACAGGCTGCTCTCTATAGATGTCACTCCGAGTCAGGCCGATATTCTCACGGTATCCTCCTTTTTTATCGCCCTTGTAATTTCTTCCCTGCTCAATTGGCGGGACAGAGTAAGCCCCAAAAAATAATCCAGACAAATTACCTGTGAGTGGAATTTTTTCAAACTCCGTTTGTTAATAAAATTAACAATCACACTTAAAAAGTATTAAAAAGTGTTAAATTTTTAGGTTTGAAAAATTTGCCGGCATGAAGAAATTTGCTCTACTACTTACACTACCCATACTTTTTCTTATCGAGAATCCGCTGCACAGCCAGTGTTCCGACTTGATCGTCAGTAATTTTGTCAGGGGGAATACTCAATTTATTACTACTGCTGAACGCAATTTGATAGTGAGGGGAGATTTCACTTACCAGGCTGGCTTCGTAGCTGATGCCCGTGGTCTCATGTTAAAAGTGATTTCCATTGATGGTATGCAGTTGGAAAGAGGAGATGAAATAATTTTTATCGATAATACAGGCCACCGGGAGAGTGTGGTATTCACCGAAAGGGGAGTGGTTCGCCAGGAAGGCAGGATGCCACATTCAACCAATTTTATTCCCATTAATGCTGAAATGTTGAACTGGTTGGCAGGCAACAGGATATCCACTTTTTTTCTGAGAAAGCGACATGAAAATGTAATGCGTAAAATTAGTTTGCACTCCAGCAGATCAGCGGAGTTTAATCAAATGGCTGGATGTGTGCGAGACATTGTTGATTGGGACATGGTACCCAGCCCTGCGCAGCCCGTTGCAACTCAACAACGGCAAAGCCCTGGTTCTTCTACCATTACTGATCGGGAATCAGCTAAAAACATTTCGTCGGGTTCATCAGATGGAGAAACTGTCGCACTTCAACAAGAACTCCAATCCACGAGAGAGCGGTTGAGGGCCGAAATTGAGAGGGAGCGAAGGAGGGCCTATGATGTTAAACAGGAAATTCAAGATGAAATACAATCTGCCAGACGCCATCGAAATGAGGTGATTGCCGGCTTTGAACAGGAGATTGAAGATGAGCGCGCAAAAACCCACAGTGAAATTCTTAGAATCCGCAATGAGCGCTTAGAGCGGATAGCCAGTGAAAAAGAACAGACCGGTTCCATTATTGATTCACTTCGAAGGAATGTAGTTACCGAAATGGAGCGAACACGAGATAAAATTGCTGAATTGCGCAAAAGCACTAGCGAGCAAATCGCCCAACAAAGAGCAAAAGCAAACCGTATAATTGATTCCCTCAGGCAAAGTAAAGCGACACAGCAACAACTGTACGCTACTGAAGTGGTCCAGTCCCGTGAACGGGCAGCAGAAAGAATTTCACAAATAAATTCAGAATTGGAGCGAAGCCTAAGGGAAGCCAAAGACACTGCGAAAGTTGAAAGAGAGCGGTCTGCCGGAGAGGTCGTCGCTGCCAGACAGTCCGCTGCAAATGGGATCATGGAAGCAAGACAGCGCGCAGCTCGCGAGATAGCAGAGGCCCGAACCAGGGCTGAACTCGAAATAGAGTCCATTGCCAATGAGGTGGCTGAAGCCCGAAGAAGAGCTGCCGACGAAAGAGCTGCCATTGCTGAATCTAATCAACTGGATGTCACTGAACTGAGGGCGATGGCAGAAAGAGAAAGAGAGGCTATTTTGGCAGATGTGTATTCGCGACGGGCAGAGCGAATCGAAATGGAGGAGACACACCGCACCGAAATGAAACGAATCAGAGCAGAACACTACGCACTTGTAAAAAATACACAAGCAGCACAAGACTCTCAATTACTCGCTATGAGAGATGACTTTGTGCGTGCAGTTCAAAGAGCTGAGATGCGAAAAGCTGAGCGCATTGCAAAAAGCGTCCAGGAAGCAGATTCAGTCCTCGCAATAAGAGAGCTGCAGGTTCAGGCCGCCAAAGCCCGAAAAAACCAGTTGATTGATTCCATTCAACACACTGTGGTTGAGGAGAGAAAAAGACTTGCCCAGGCCATTCAAAGTTGGAGACAATCACACCGTAAAACGCTTGACTCTATCAGAACTGAGGGTAAAAATCAGTTGGAGTCCGAACTGGCTGTTCTGCAGGAAAGGAGAACAACCATTGCTGAGAGAATTGCTGAAACTGATGCCAGGTTGGTCGCACTGGAAGCCGACTTCAAACATAAAGAGGATTCTTTGAGATCGGGATATGCCACGCGAATAGCAGAAAGTCGGTCGATATCTGAGGCGCGATTGAAAGAAATCGAAGAGAGGGAGTCCGGTGAGTTGGCTGAGATAACCAGGGAATTCGAGCGGCAACGAGAATTGTCCAAAAAAGAAGGGGAGAGCTACCGGCTTCAATTGGCTGAAGAGGTCAGAGATGCCAGAACCAGGGCGCTGGAGGCAGTTACTGAAGCACGGAGAAACGCTGAGGAAGAAACTCAAAATTTGCAGACTGAACTCGAGCAAGTAAGACTCGATAACCGGATGGCAGTAGAGGATGAACGACTTGCAGGTGCCAGGAAATTACGTGAGATCAGGCAGGAAAATATGGCGCTGAGAACTGCTATGTTGGATGAACGCGAGGAGTTGGCCACAGAACATCACCAGTTAATGCGAGAAGAAAGAGAGAGAATAGCAGGAGAAAGAGCTGCGCTGGTTGAATCCCACAATGAATACCAACTGGCCTTCCATGATTCTCTTCAAAAACTGCGGCAGGAGCATGCAGAGAAGATTTTTGCAATGCGCTCATTGCAGGCCTCTGAGCGAGAAAATATGCTACATACTTACGAGCAAGAGAGAAATAGCAGATCGGAAAAAATGGAGCGTGAAAGGGAAAAATTTGCCACTGAACTGGCTTCATTCAGACAGCATCGCGCAATGATGAAAGACAGCTTGCGATCAGAACAGGAGGCCAATATTCAACAATTACTCGCTGAACACCGGACCACGAGAGAAGAGATTTTAGACCAGATTCAGCGGGAGAGAAACCGCGCCAATGAGGAAATTGAAACTGTTCAAAGGGAACAGGCAATGCGGGTCTTCGAGGCAAAAAAACAAGCTGATTCTGAGATAGAAGCCGTGAAATTGCGGACCGCTTCTGAAATTGAGGCCTTGAAATCCGAATTTGCAGATAGAAGACGGGAGTTGGATGACCTTTTGATTCAAGTCGAACAGGCTGAACTCGAACTTAAGTCTCTGACAGAATCAGGAGATAAAGACTGACCCCCGGGGTTTAAGGTTCAATCTTTGCTTCCGATAAAATATATTCTTTAAATCGCTCCATGCCAGTGGAAGCTTTGTTAGCAACCAGGGTCAACCGCTCTCCAAAGTAGCTGTTTAGCTCATTTCCCGGATTGGGATCGATATACCAAATTTTGCAATGCGGAGGTGTTTGCAGCACCAGTCCCGCAGCGGGATAAACCTGCAGAGAAGTGCCGATGACGACTGCTACATCTGCATTCCGGATAATGTCTTCCGCCGGTTCCATCATCGGGACCATTTCCCCAAACCACACCACATGTGGTCTCAACTGGCCGCTTTTTGGACACTTGTCTCCCAAATGGATGTCTCCACTTACTTTTACAATGTAATTTTCATCGATTTCGCTTCGCACTTTTAGCAACTCACCGTGAAGGTGGAGCACCCTTTCACTGCCGGCCCTTTCGTGGAGGTCATCGACATTTTGAGTGATTACGTCCACCTCAAACCACTGCTGTAATTCCGCGCAAATACGGTGGGCCGGATTGGGTTTAACTGAGAGCAGTTGTTTTCTGCGCTTGTTGTAAAAGTCCAGCACCAGTTCCGGGTTGTTTTGCCAACCCTCGGGTGAGGCTACTTCCATAATGTCATGTCCTTCCCAAAGTCCACCGGCTCCTCGGAAAGTGGCCACCCCGCTCTCAGCGCTGATTCCGGCGCCAGACAGAATTACTATTTTCATGGATTATGATGTTTTAGATCAAAGGGAAGGTGAATCGCGCAAAATTTTAAATTCTATTGGTTCAGGGCTTTTGAATAAACTGAGATTAATTGCATGCTTTTTATTCTGGTATAATACGGGATTTCATTCTGCTGCATTTTTTGGACTGGCCGGCTTTGTTTTTTCAAAAACCTTCAAGGCTGAGGGCATGTGGTTAGCTATGTCTCTTGCGATTAAACCATCCTTTCCCAACTTTTCGGCAGCCAAATCTCCGGCCAGGCCATGTAGATACATTCCTGCAATGGCAGCGGTGGTCGGTTCAAGGCCTCTCCCGGACATTGCTGCAATCACTCCGGTAAGCACATCCCCGCTTCCCGCAGTGGCCATACCCGGATTGCCCGTCGGATTAAAGAAAATTTCGCCTGATGGTGTGGAAACCCTGCTGTAAGCGCCTTTGAGTAAAATATTAAGTTTGTACTTTTTAGATGCCGATCGCTGTATTTCCAGGGTTTCGAAGTCATTTTTTCCCTTGCCAAACAACCTCTCAAATTCGCCGGGGTGCGGGGTGATAATGGTGTTGGGAGGGACAGAGGAAAGCCAATTGTTCTCAGCAATAATATTTAGTGCATCGGCATCCAGGATGAGGTTTTGATCGGAGTGAATATTTTCCAGCATTTTTTTCAGTGCGGAGGCTGTAGCCGGGTTTTTCCCAATCCCCGGACCACAGGCGATGGTATCTATTCCAGGTAAAATTTGAATGTCCGAGATGAAATCAGTTTCAATATCCGGTGTGCAAATGGATTCCGGGATGATGGATTGTACAGGCGGTATGCAGGATTTGGGCGTATGCAACCAGGAAAGGCCTGCTCCAGCGCGCATACAACCGAGTGCAGTAAGAGCCGCAGCTCCGGAAAAACCCATTTGACCGGCGATCAATTGGATTTTTCCGTAATTACCTTTGTGGCTGAATTTCCCCCTCGGAGTTAGGAGAGTATCGATGTAGGCTTTTGTCAGAAAATAGTGTGGGCAATCGATTTTTTCAATACCTTCCTCCAGCAATCCGATTGAACAGTACTCCCAATGGGCTACCCGCTCTTTGTTTTCCGGCATTAAATAGGCAAGTTTGGGAAATTCCAGAGAAAGGGTCCAATCCGCGTGAATTGAAGCTCCGTCGCTGTGTCTTGATGCAAATAAACCTGTAGGGATATCGATGGCAACAACGGAGTTAGGCAACTCATTGACGATCTCTGCAATTTTTTTTAATCTGCCTTCCAGAGGCCGCGTCAGCCCATTTCCCAGAATTGCATCAATGAGAATGTTATTGTCATGAATTTTCCTTAAATGCTCAGGGTTTTCAAGAACATTGAAATGGCCTGGGCAGAGTTCTCTAAATTTTTTTATATTTGTCGCGCAATCGGGTGAAGTTTTTTGTAGATCACCCACAAAATGGACTTCGGTTCTGTATTTTTTTTCAGCCATAATTCTGGCACTTGCCAATCCGTCGCCGCCATTGTTTCCCGGGCCGCAGAGAAAAGTCAAAGTCGCGGTTTTATCAGGAAACTTTGACGCTAGCCAATCGCAGAAAATGTGCGAAGCCCTTTCCATGAGATCAAGGGAGGAAACAGGTTCGAATTCAATAGTGTATTTATCCAGGGTGGACACTTGCTCCGGAGAAGGTATCTTAATGTTAAAAGCCTCTGTTTTTTTTCTACTTATCATGGTCAGGGAATTAATTTTTGGCAAAATTTGTTTAATTCTTATCTTGTGCTTTGAAAGACGTTTGACCGTATTTGAAAAGATAGTACGGTTTTTGCAGATAACAATGCGTTGAGGTGTTTCTTAGGTGATTTTTTACAAAGATAGCACAGTCGCAAAATAAATAAACCAGTTGTATTGAAAATACTTATACGGATGAGAATCAGTCTTTTGTTGCTGGTCTTTGTTATCCTCAGTGGGTACGCCCTCCAGGGACAGGACCTTCATTACAGCCAATTTTTTAACAGTCCACTGAATAAAAATCCGGCATT
>PWJP01000074.1 GCA_003559985.1 Saprospirales bacterium | reverse complement strand
GATTTTGATCGAGCAGTGTACTTTACCGGATTAAGCCTTATGGAAAAAGAACTAAAAGCCTATCCTGAAACAATCAATAATGGAAGAGTGGATTATAAAAAAATTCAAGAATTTTTTGATCCAGAAGATAAGTTTCCTTCAGCTTCAAAGATTCGACAAAAACAAACTTTAATCTCTTATGAGAAAGAAAGAAAATTCTTGAAAGATCAGGTCATGAGAGGAATTGAAACTTGTTGTGAAAGAGGAGATTCTAAATATATCACTTCAGCTCCAGTGAGTGAAAATTTAAGAAATTTTTTAATTTTTAAGGGATTTATGGTTAAAGACCGTGAAAACGGAAATACAGAAATTTCTTGGTAAGGAGGGAAATATGGATTTTTTATCAACAATGGTATTAGGTTTAGGATTTCTTGTATTTGTACTTTTTCTTATTGTTTGTGTCCTATCTAAAAAGCCTAAGAAAATGAAAGGGAAAGTTTGGTTCATAGTGAATCCTAAACAAATTATGAAGTTGGATGTGAAAGAATTTGCTTCTGTTTTTTATGGTCCATTTTCTAAGGAAGAAGATGCTAGAAATTACTTAGAAGCAGAAAGAAAACACTTTCACGAAAAAGCGGGAATTATTAGTTGGGAAATGTAATATGAAAGATATGGTGGAAAAGAGGTCCTTTGAGGAATTCAATCAAACAGGCTTGATCCTATTTGTTAATCAATTCCTTAATATCTTTGGATGGGCACTTGCTTTTGAATTAGATGATAAAGGAAAAATCAAAGGAATTTTCCCTTGTCGAACTAAGTTCAGAGGGTATGAAGAAGCTATTACTTTAGAATCCTATAAAATGGTTTCTAAATATATGTCTGAACATGGAAAAGAACTTGAAGAGGAAGTGTTATGAATCTTAATCAAGGATGGCCCGATTCTTCTAAAAAGGAAGGAAAAGCCTTATCTCAATTCCTATACATGATGGCAACTGGACAATATGTGGTGGAGGATCCTGAATTGAAAAAACATTTAAAGCCTAAAAAAGCACGACCCTGGAAGGAAGAACATCTTACAAAAGAAGAAAGAAAAGGAAAAACTTGGGAGGAACTCGAAGAATTAAGAAAAAAGCAATGGGTAAAAAGAGTTCTCAATCGTGAAAGAAAAATTAAAGAAAATGGAGGAAATTCTGAAAATGGATAATCATCCTGAATGCTACAATTGTGAAAAGAATCAAGAAGAATGTGTCAATTGTGAGTTCTTTGAATTTGAAGATGATAATGAATTTGGAGAAGAGGTTTTTGGTCCTCCAGATGATTTTGAGGAGGATGAAGTGTTTGTTTGGGAGTCGGAGGAAATAGAAGATGACAATACAGGAAGAGAATAAGGATTTATTTGAATATGCAGATGGGATGCCCTTAGTTCATTGTATTTCCGCAGATTATGTTATGGGAGCAGGAATAGCAGTTCCTATGGCAGAAAAATTCAATCTTAGGCCAGTCTTAGAAAAATTGGGGAAGAATAAATATCCCGATTGTATTTACGCGAATAATGTATTCAGTTTGGTAACAAAGAAGTATGCCTCAGATAAGCCTTCTTATGAGAATTTTGAAAAATCTCTATGGAAGATGAAGAAAATTGTAAAATTTTTTAATATCAAACAAGTAGCTATGCCTAGGATTGGTTGTGGTCTGGATCAATTAGAATGGAGAGTTGTTAAGAAGATCATTGAAAAGATCTTCATTGATACAGATCTTAAGATATTTGTTTGTTATCTTTAGAGGGAGGATTATGAAAAATTCTATGACTCTGTTCAAAGTAGATGATATTGTGTCTATGGAAAAAAGGATAGATAAAGAAAATGAAGAACATCCATTCTATATTTACTTTAATTTATCTAATCAAATGACCTTCAAATATCATTCTAATAAAGAAAAAAACCTTGATGAAGTATTTAAATTTATCCTTTTTGGAAATCTAAAATATTTGTATTTTGAAAATGGAGTTTTACTCCTCAATATAAAAGAAGAATCTATTTTGTGCCAATTGGAGGAATCTGAATTTATTCCAGTTGATGAAGGAGGAAAGAAATGAATGGGAAAACGTATGTAGCAATGATTCTGGACAAATCCGGATCAATGCTGTCTCTAAGGGAATCAGCAGTTAAGAGTTTCAATGACCAAATCAAGTCTTTGAAAAGGGAATCAGAAAAGAATAATTTAGAAACAGTGGTATCTATTGTTCTATTTAATCATGAAATTTCTGTTCAAGTAGGAAGTGCAGAAGTTGGTCTTGTAAATGAGCTCAAAGAGGAAACATATCAACCATCAGGGATGACTGCCTTATATGATGCAATTGGACAGACAATCCATCGTTTTGAAAAGAATTATGAATTGGGAAAAGAAGATGCTGTACTGTTTGTAATTGTTACGGATGGAATGGAAAATTCTTCTCAAGAATTTGGTGGAGAACGAGGAAGGAAAAATCTTAAGTCTGAAATAGAGAGGCTTGAGAATACTAAGCAATGGACATTTACGTTCATAGGAACTGAAAATGCCCTTGATCAGGCTTTGGATATTGGAATTGCATCTACTCTTCAGTATGATGCTTCAGATGTAGGACTAGATTTTATGGCTCAAGGCCAAACTCGTGCTTTTGCTACTTATTTTAATTCTAGAGCTTCTGGTGAAACTTCTGTTAAGAATTTGTATGATGATATTGATGCAGTAGAGCCTACTGTGAAAGAGGATAATGAAGAAAAACCAGAAAATTGAAAAAACAGAATCTTCTCAAATTCATGAACATGTAGAAGTCCCTAGAAAAGATGATTTCTGATTATATGAAAGCTTCTAGTCATCTAGGGATTTCTCTTCATAGTTCTACTATCAGAATCAATCAGATAGTTGATCAAATCAAGAAGGAAATATCTGAAACCAAAAAATGAAGAATCTAAACATAAACAACTATTTAATTAAGAGGAAATGATATGGAAGTTGTATTTTGTACTTTATTGAATAATGGTTTTGTACCGGGGGCAGAAGTATTTTTCAAATCTTTGAAGAATCATAACCCTTCCTTTGACTATAAATTTCTTATTTTGAATAATCAGCTAAAAACTTCTAATAAAAAGAAACTGAAAAGATGTTACCCAAATATAGAATTTTTACCCTTTGATAGGGATTCTTATAATTTCCCTATAGATAAAACTATAGAACGATTATTATCTACCTATTATAAATTGGAGATTTTTAGAATTGCAACTCAGACTTCTTATGATAGACTCATTTTTATGGATATGGATATCCTTATAATGGGATCTTTAGATGGTTTAATTTTTTCTGAATTACAAGGAAACCCTATAGGAGGATGTAAACAATTTGTTCCTAAGAATGATAAAGTTATAAATGATATAAACTCTGGAGTTTTGGTTTTAGATTGTGATAAAATAGAGATTGAAGACTATCAGAAAATGATAAAAATGGTAGAAGAAGGGTTTGAGCTTCCTGATCAAGAGATTATCAATCTCCATTATGTTAGAAATGGAAAATGTACTTATCTCCCAAAAATTTACAATATAGAAAAAAGAATGATAAAATCTAAAAAGTACAAGCAAGAATTCAATAATGCAGTTTGTATACACTTCGTAGCAAGAAAACCTTGGGAATCAAAAGGGGGAGGTGAAAAAACATTTGGTCCTATCTATAAAAAATGGAGAGCATATTCTAAATGAAAAATAAACTTCTTAAAGATGTAGAAAAAGATATTTCATTTTTCATAGATAATTCTAAAATTTTCATTAAGACATATAAGATTTTAGATAAGGATGTTCAACCAAATCCTCATATACGATATGATTTGATTTATGTAAAAAATAAAAAAATTCCAGCTTCTACCATTAAGAATTGGTTTTCAGTTTTAGATATAGGGGGAATGATTTGTGGGACAGGATATACTGTTTCTACGAAAGCATTTCTTCAAGTATTTCTTGCTTTTAGGAGAAAGCCTGATCTTGTGAGTGGAGATCTTTGGGCATTTTTTAGAAATGAGGATATGGATCTTGATCAGCTTATAGAGGATCAAAAATCAAATTTAATGGAAGAAGAATTTGTAGATTTAGTAAAAGGGAAATCTGTAATTTTTGTAGGACCTTCTACAATTATTTCTGACCTTGAAAGAGGAGAGGAAATAGATTCTTATGATCTAGTGATAAGAACTGGGAATATGATCAATGCTCTTGCCAACAGTAGACAATTAGAAAGGGATTATGGTAAGAGGACTGATATTCTATATGTAAATAAAATTTATGAACAAACCGGATGCCAGCGATGGTGGGATCTTTCTACCTGGATTGATAGAGGATTAGAATTTGTTTGTAGAAAATTACCAACAGCTTTTCCTTTCAAAGGATCTATTAGATATAGAAATTTCAACACAGATATTACAAACTTAAATGAAGGAAAACCTTTTAATCCTCTTATGGGAATCTTGTTAATCAATGACCTTTTAAGATTTCCTATAAAGAGTTTATATGTAACTGGAATCGATGGATTTTTACCTGTTAAAGAAGAAGATAGGATGTCTTATTCTAAAGGGTATGTAAATTCTTACATTATAAAAGAAAGTCAGATGAAGTCCCATCCCCTTATTCCGAATGCTAAAGTAATGTTGGAATTAGGAGATTTTGAAAAGTGTACTTTAGATCCTATATGTAAAGAAAGCATAGAAAAGTTAGTAAAACAAAATGAATAAACAAATTAGTGAAGAATTTTATAATGAATTTTTAAAGAATAAAAGATTTCCTGGATGTACTAAAGCAATAGAAGAAGTTTTAGGGATTCCTGATTTTAGAGGTTCTGAAACAAGTTGGGGATTTATAAAAAAGGAATAATAATGATCCTAGAAAAAATAGGTCTAACTGGAAGAGACATTACTACAATGAAAGTAGGTGGTTCCATTAAAAAAGTTATTTTTGTTTCCAATGAGGAAGGAAAACTTTTAACTCTTTTAAATTCAATGGAAGGTAATTGGAGATTGATTGGTAAAGGATCTAATCTTCTTATACAAGATGCAGGTTATGAGGGGACTCTCATTGTTTTTTCAGATGAGTCTTCTGGTTATATTTCAGATAGACATCTAGTGCAAGTCTCCGGTGGTCTTTCTATGGAACAGCTTTCACAGACTTTTCTTTGGTTGCATTCTACTGGAGCTGAATTTGCTAAGGACATTCCTGGAACTGTAGGAGGTTCAGTCTATATGAATGCTGGTGCTTGGGGACAGGACATCAGTAAGATTTTTCATAGTGCAAAAATTTGGATGGATGGGGAAATAAAAACTTTTTCTAAAGAAGACATGAAATTTGAATATAGAAAATCTATTCTTCATGATCTTTATAACCCTGTAGTTTTTTCAGTATTTTTTAATTTAAAAGAAGATTCTCAAGATAATATAAAAAGTAAGATGTTAGATTTTGAAGAAAAAAGAAAAAAGACACAACCCTTACTTTCAGAGTATCCAAGTTCTGGTACAATTATAAAAAGAAAACAAAAAGAAATTAAAGAAAAAGGCTTAGCAGGATATAGAATTGGGGATGCAATGATCTCAAAACTGAATCCTGGATTTATTGTTAATTTGGGAAATGCTTCATCTTATCAAGTAATTTCTTTAATTAATCTTATTCAGTCTAAAGTCGGAGGAGACTTAGAGGTAGAAATTTTATGATCAAAGCACATTATTGGAAGAGAATTGGTAATTTTGGAGATATGTTAGTTCCTATCATCATTAAATGGTTAACAGGAAAAGAAACTCAATGGGTTCCTAAAGAAGAAAAAGGAAAACTTCTTTGTGTTGGTAGCGAAATGGCTAGGGGAGTTCTTCAGCCAGGGGATGTAGTTTGGGGGTATGGAAATAGGGATAATAAACCTGTTGTACCTCCTAAAGGGGTAAATTTTCTTGCTTTTAGAGGAAAAAATACAAGAAGCCTAGTCCAAGCAGAAACCCCAGAAGTGTATGGGGATCCTGGAATCTTGATGCCCCTAGTATATCCTGAATCCTTAGAAGAAAATCCAAAATTTGAAGTAGGGATTATTCCTCATCATGCAGAAAGGCATCTATTTTCTCATATAAAAGATCCCAGAGTATGGGTGTTGGATGTAACTCTTCCTCCTCTAGAATTTATTAAGAAAATGTGGGAATGTAGGGCAATTTTCACTTCCAGTCTACATGGATGTATTGTAGCTGAATCCTATGGAATTCCTGTATATTGGTTCTTAGGACAGAAGAACGAATCTGAGGGTTTTACAGTGAAATTTAATGATTATTTTTCAGGGTCTGGAAGGGATCATCAAACTCCAATTATCTTGAAAGATCGTTCTATAAAAGAGCTTG
>PWJP01000064.1 GCA_003559985.1 Saprospirales bacterium | reverse complement strand
TCGTACTGGAATCCGGCCGCCACCATCAAATTCGCGCCATGCTGCAGTTTTTGAAATGCCATGTAAAGGGAGATGTGAAATACGGGGCACGGCGGAAAAACAAGGACCGCTCCATTCACCTGCACGCCTGGAAACTAATTTTGCCTGCCTCTCTCACCGATTCAAAGCCCGAAACTTTGACCGCTGAATTACCCGCCGATGTGGTATGGCAGGCATTTGATTTAGATAAAGCAGTGAAGGGCTCTGCCGGCTGGGAAAAGCAAGCATAGCTCGGGGTATTGGAACTGTCTTTTGCAGTTCTGCGGAATAGAAAGTGGGATTAGGGACGGACAGACCGAAAAAAAGCCGAAATTTGCGGATCACAAAGCATTAAATTATGGGTAAAGAGACAAAGAGGACCGACGTAAACGAACTGGGGGAATTTGGGTTGATAGACCACCTGACCTCCTCCCACCAGCCCATGCACCCCTCGACACTGAAAGGCATTGGAGACGATGCCGCCGTGCTGGATTACGGGGGAAAACCGATCGTGGTTTCCACCGACATGCTGTTGGAGGGCATCCATTTTGATATGATGTACACCCCACTCAAACACCTGGGCTACAAATCCGTGGTTGTCAACCTCTCGGATATCTGCGCCATGAATGCCATACCCCGACAAATCACGGTTTCCATCGCCATTTCCAACCGTTTTTCGGTGGAGGCACTGGAGGAACTTTACGAGGGAATATACACCGCCTGCCGCAATTACAATGTGGATCTCATCGGCGGCGATACCAATTCCAGCAAAAAGGGCCTGGTGATTTCGGTGACGGCTCTGGGTACGGCGGACAAGCAAAAAATAACCTACCGCTCCGGTGCACGCCCCGGTGATATTCTTTGCGTCACCGGTGACCTCGGCGCTTCCTACCTCGGACTACAGATACTGGAGCGCGAAAAACAGATTTGGCAGTCCAATCCGGGCGTTCAACCAGACCTCGAAAAACAGACCTATCTCATAGGAAGGCAACTCAAACCCGAAGCGCGCACCGACATGATCGTCGCCTTTGAAAATGCCGGTTTTACCCCGACAAGTATGATTGATATTTCAGACGGACTGGCCTCCGAGGTCAAACACCTTTGCAAAGAATCAAAGGTGGGTGCATTGGTAGAGGAGGGCCTCGTCCCCATCAAAGACGAAGCGCAATTGATGGCCCTGAAGTTCAAATTGGACCCGATTACCTGTGCCCTAAGCGGAGGAGAGGACTACGAATTGCTGTTTACCGCAGCAGAAAAAGACCTCCCCATCGTCCGTACACTGCCCGGCATTTCCATTATCGGTGAAATTAAGCCACGTGAAGAAGGTGTTCAACTTAAGACAGTTAATGAGAAGTTTCACCCCATCACCGCGCAGGGGTGGCAGCATGGGAAGGGAGAATAAAGCAATACCCACCATGAAAAAACGCCCCAACTAATCAAAGTTGGAGCGTTTAAGGCAAAATAGCTTATTTCAATTAATATTAGTTAGCGTAGTAGTCGTGTACAAGGTGACGGTTACCAACTCCATCAGCAAATCCGCTGGTTGGGAAAGCTCCGATATCCACGCTAGGAGGAGGTACCGGAAAAGAAAGAGCTCTTGGACCAGTTTCTGTAATGGTAGCATTGGGTGTGAAATCATCGATATTACCTGCCCCTACGAGAGGAGACTCAGCCTGGAGGCGGAAATCCTGGTCGCCGATAAAGTTCAGGTTGAAGGGCTCGACCGATGAGTTGACATGCACATTTCTGTAGTCTTCCTGATCGAAACCATCCGCCTGGTAATTCACAAAGAGAGGGTCCTCGTTATTGAGATTGTCATTTACGACTTGATTATCCGGGAAATCATCACCAATAGTTCCGTTTTCCGGGTAGAAATTATCCGACAATGGTCCCTCGTTGTCGTCAAAAACACCGTGTCCGTAATAGTGGGTGTAACCGATGAAGGTGCGGCTGTAATCGGTATCGTTTACGACCCTCATACCGTAGCGACAGTTGATTACTGCATTGTTGTACCAGTATCCACCTGCACCATTTTCAACGTTCATAGAACCACCGCGGCCCGGAGCAACTCTTCTATATCCACCGCCGACAATGGTGTTGTTGTAAACGTCGATGATACTTTGAGTTGGCAATCCACCACCTGAACCGGTTTTAGGACCATTAGTTGCAATTCCGATCATCATATTGTAGGCAAAAACACCTGTGGTTCCACTTTTGGCATTGAGCGCTTCTCCCTCTACACCACCAATTCCCTCAAAGGTATTTCGCAAGATGGCGATCCTTCCACCTTCAGGTCTTATAGCATCGTCCAGGAAGTAACGAAACCAACTGTCTTCGATGATGAGTGTGGTGCCTTCGTCTTCGGTATAAAATCCGTAGATGGTTTCTCCTTCATCAAATACAGATGAAGAACCTCTCATTCGGCCACCGAAATACTCCATGTGGGTCCACTTGATGACGATGTCCTGAGCACCGACCAGACCGATAAATCCACCGATATAACCCTGGTTCCAGTTTTCATGGGTTCTGTTCTCAGGCACCGTGGTAATCCAGTTGGGATTTTCTTCAGTTCCAAGAGAGTAGAAGCTACCTCTGATGATAAAGGAGAATGCCTCACCACCGGCTTCCCCGCCAGCAGTAGATTCAATTCTTACACCTTCTTCCATTACAATTTCTCTGTCGGGAAGCACCGTCAGGTCACCAACCAATTGGTAAGTTCTACCTGAGAGGAGTGTACCGTGCATATTTCCGTGCAACTCGGTGGTTTCATCGGTAATTTCCACGGATTCAGTGGGGTCCGGGTCTGGATCTGGATCCGGATCTGGATCGCCGGGGCCCATGTCATCGTCGGAGCCACATGCAACGATGAGCATAGACAATGCCAGTAAAAAGGTAAATCGTTTGAATGTTGTTAATAAAGTCATTTTAAAGATAGTTTGATTAAAAAATTAATGGTTGAAAATTGGGCCTGGCGTCAGTAAGTAACCGGCACGTATCCCACATGAAATTTTGATTGTAATTCAGTCAAGTACTGTTTTTATTAAAAAATAGAATACCTCACTCCCACCAATACAGTTCGGTGGAATAAGTCGCTTCTCGACAGCACCCGATGCTCATCCGGCTGAAGATGAGGTTCTGCAGCAGCGGCCTTTTCATTGGATGCAGGTATTTCGAGTTCAAATGGTGTATTGAGAATGTTATTGACCTTGATGTAGGCTACCAAACCGGGAATAATGCGCTGATCCAGGCTGAAATCCAGTTGAGTAAATGCCCTTTGCCACTGATCGTTGTCCTTAAAGGCCGAGATGTATGCGATTCGCCTTCCCGTGTAAACCATGGCCAATTGTAAATCGGTACCTGTACGCTGATTTTTGTAGAGCAACGACAGATTACCCAGATGTCTTGATTGACCCTGCAATGGTCGGGTTTGATCTTCAACTCGACTTGCAAGACTTCCCTCTTCATCCCTGAATTGTACGATTTTGCTGGAGGTGATTTCAGAGTTGGTGAAGGTGTAATTACCCCTTACTCCAAAGCGGTTAAAGTACTTGACCAGGTCCACCTCCAATCCCACATTTGATGCCGTTCCGAAGTTTTGTGGTGTGAGGAAGAGTCTGTTACTCAAGTCCTCCCTTCTTACCACTGCAGTCTCTATGGGATTTTGGATTTCTTTCCAAAAGGCACCAATCATGAGCTGGTCCAATCTACCGGGGAAAAATTCGTACCTGAGGTCCACGTTTCTTGCGTAAGCGTGTCGGAGGTTTGGATTGCCCGCTTCGCGGAACTGGTCCTCTTCGTAAAAGTTATAGGGAATCACCTCAAAATATCCCTGCCGGCTCATCGATTCAAAGTAGGAAGCTCTAATATTCTGGCGCTCGTCCAATTCAAATTTCAGATGCAGGTGAGGAAGCAATTCATCGTATTCGATTTTTCCATCCCTTCCCTCTACGGTTGCAGGAGCATTGGATTCCCACGACATTTCGGTATTTTCATAGCGCAGACCGGTGAGGACCTGCAAGCGGTCAAACAACCTGAATCTACCCATCGCATAAACACCGAGTACATCCTCAGTGAGTTCGTAGTTGAGTACATTGTTCGGTGATCCGTTGATGACTACGTTGAAGGTATTATCGCGTACATCGCCTTCATAAACCTGGAAAGTGGGACTTGTACCGAGTCTGTATCTGTCGAAGTAATTTTCCCTCTCCTTATTCCGGTACATACCACCTACCTTAAACAGCACCTCCTGACCAAACAGCTGCGGTTTGTATTCGAGATTGAGGTAGCCCGCTAAGTCTCTGTCTGAGTTTCCAAGCCAGCGTCTGAAGAATCCGCGGTGATTGGTGTTGTCATAAACCCAGTCCGTTTGTCTGAAACTACCGTCTTCATTTCTTCTTCTCTCCGATATAACCATAAACTCGGCCATATCCGGGTCATCATAAGTAGCTTCGGAGTAAACAGCCGACCAGTCCAGCCCAAAATTTCTTCCGATCTTGTGCTCTCCCTGAAGGTTGTTGGTGAAGATATTACTGATTCTCTGACGGGTTCTGATCCACTGTTCCACGCGGCCGGTTCCGGGTCCCGATCTGGCGAGCTGAAGCGCTGTGTCAACCATGGTGCGCGTTTCCCTTTCCTGGAGGTCCATGTAGGAGGTATAAAAGCTCAGAGTGTTGTCTGAGTCCAGTCTGTAATCCGCCTTAAGGTGCACACCGGTACGGGTTGATCTGGTAGAGCGGGTAGCAGTCAAAGCGTTGTCCAGAACAGGAAGGTTGGTCTCGCGGTCAGTGGAGAAGTGAAAGAAATCACTTTCCGAACCCCTGGCTGTGTTTTGATGAGAAAATGCAGCAACCACACCCAGTCGTTGTCTTTGACCAAATCTCTGCCCTGCCGAGAGACCGTAAACCTGGTAGAAGGGAATGCTGCTCTCTCTTTCGTGCTGAACGCTCTCCAGTGGAAAATCCTCGACTGTGGCCCTGTAGTCCTCGCCATTGCGCATTTTGGGGGATTTTCTATCCACATTACTTCGGTCGAAGGATACGAAGTCACGGTCAAAAAACATGGTGTTGAAACCCGTACCTACGTTAATATTTAACATGGGATCTTCGGGTGCATCTCGCAATTTCATATCTACTACACCACCGATGGCATCCGCCTCCATATCCGGTGTCAGAGATTTGGTCACCTCCATTCGGTCCAAAAGGTCTGCGGGGAAAATGTCCAGAGGAACATAGCGGTTGTTGTTATCCGGGCTTGGAATTTTCACCCCATTAACCAGTGAGTAGTTGTATCGCTTATCCATACCCCGCATAATGGCGTATTGACCATCTCCCGTGTGATTGCGCTCCAGGGAAACACCGGAAACACGCTGGACCACATTGGCCACCGTTACATCCGGGGACAATTCAATGTTTTGGCTGGAAACCACATTGATCACATTGGGTGCGATGCGCTCAGAAGCTCTTGCACTGTACTCCGTGTTTTGTATGGCCCTGGACGTCACTACGACCTCACCCAGCACTCTATCCTCCACTTCGAGTCCGATGTCGCGATTTACCTCACCACCACTATCTGCCACCAAAAAATCAATGGTCTTGGTTCGGTAGCCGAGGTAGGATACCCTCAATTGGTGTTCACCCGGGGCAATATCCCTTATCACGTAGCTGCCATCCAGGCCGGTGATTGCAGATTTTTCAAGGGCCTCCACCTGAACAACTACCCCTATAAGAGGCTCACCGGTGTTCTTGTCTGAAACCAATCCCCTGATGTCACTGCCTACCAGCAAAACAGGAGATAACAGACAGAAAATAAGAGTAATACATGGTTTAAAACTGTACATAATTTCCATCAAATTTTGATTGATGCAAAAGTAAAGGCAGTACATTAAGCCAGGATTAAGGCCGAATTACAAAAGGCTTAATTGTGGGTTAAGCCAATGTTATCTGGAGGTAGCAATCTCGGTTGGGGAAATGAGATTTTGTGTGCGGACATGAGCTGTTTACGAGGAATCCTTGCCTCGGAATTGTTTCAGGGAATGTTCTGAGTAAGGGATTTCAAAGCGGTAACTGTTTTGAAAGGAAGATAGAAGGGAGTACCAGGTTACCTTTGAGTTACATAATTGTTGTGGACTGTTGATTCTACGGCCCTGACTTTTACTTTGGGAAACTAAAATTTAATGGCATCATGGATCGAGGGTGTCAAAACCGAATTTCAGGTACTTAATGGTGCGTCCTTCTTCGAGGTGTTGTTGTTCGTAGTAGGTCAGAATGTCCAGGTCGGGGTGGGGCAATTCCCCTGCGTAAATATTGCTGTTAGATTGGAGGATTCGGGCATGGGGAAAGTTTCCAACCGATTCCAGCGAAT
>PWJP01000078.1 GCA_003559985.1 Saprospirales bacterium | reverse complement strand
TTTTATAGGGCTACTTCTTGCCCAGCATAAACTTTATGACATCCGTGGTGGTCACTATGCCCGCGAGTACGCCGTTCTCAACTACCGGCATGGCGTGAAAACCCTCTTTGACAAAAATTTCCGCGACTTCAGACACCGAATTGTTGACCTCCACTGTTCGGGGCTTACTTGTCATTACCTGAGGTATGCTCAGCATTTCAAGAATGGCTTCATCGCTGCCGTCCTGATTGTCAAAAATGCCCCCGAATGTAAGTCTATTCAGATCTGTACTGCTTATTATGCCCGCAATTTGCTTTCCATCTACCACGGGTAGGTGGCGTATTTTATGCTTTCTGATAAGTCTAATCGCCCTGTGCAGATCGTCGGTCAATTTTACCGAGTGCACATTGGTCGTCATTATTTTGCTCACTTTTTGGTCCATATTCATAACATTCCTTTTTCTACCTCAAATTTATCGCTATTACTGATAATCTCTGGTGATTTGAATCAATGTTGGAAGTGAAGTACGTCAGTTTAGGGAGTTAGAGGATCAATAAAATTTACTTCCCCCCACCTAATAAAGCCTTCTCTGCCAGACTCATTCCAAAAAGCGCAAAGTCGTATTTTGCCGGGTCTTCCGGGTCAAACTTCCTGAGCCGGGCTGTCAACTCAAGGGTGGTTTTCCAGTCGCGCTGCTTACGACTTACCAGTTGGAGCTTTCGGGCAATGCGCTCAACGTGTACATCGAAGGGTATGCAGAGCAGGGAAGGGCTGATTTTTCTCCAAATGCCAAAGTCAACTCCGCTGTCATCTCTCCTGACCATCCACCTCAAAAACATATTGAGACGCTTACAGGTACTCTTTCGCTCCGGGCTGGCGACGTGCTTTCTGGTGCGGATGGCTGCTTCACTCAGCTCCATGAATTTCCGGTGAAAATAAATGAGTGAGTTTTCTACGGTGGCGTCCTCCTCTGAAATAGGGAATGCAAAAAGGTCCTCGAGGCTTTCGTGGGTGCGATAGAAGTTTTGGAAAAAGTTTAGAAAGGCGAGGGCATCCATTGGCTGGAATGTCCTGTGTTTAAAGTCTAGAAAGACTTTTCTGTCCTTCTCCTGGTGATTTAGGGCAAAATCGTAGGGTGAATCGCCCATGAGTGCCACAAATCGATTGGCATTTTTGATAATGGTTTTGCGCTGACCCCACGCCAGTGTGGCTGCAATCAAACCGCTTATCTCAATGTCCTGCTTGCGACTGAATCGATGGGGCACGGAGATGGGATCCTCAGCAATAAAATCCCTGCAGTTGTAAAGGTCTGCGAAATAATCCAATTCCTCCTTCAGTTTCATTTCAGTCTGCGAACCCCGGGTCTTTAGTTGTTAAGTGGATCAGAGTTCAGCTTTTACCTCAATGACTTCGTAGGCCTCAATCACATCCCCGACTTTGATGTCGTTGAAGTTCTTGATGGTGACACCGCATTCAAGCCCGGATTTGACCTCTTTGACATCGTCTTTGTAACGTTTTAAGGAGCTGATCTCCCCGATCACGCCTTCTTTGGTTGGATAAATCACAATTCCCTCCCGTATCACTCTGACATTGGAGTTTCTGTGAATTTTTCCATCTGTTACATAGCAACCGGCCACTGTACCTACTCTGCTGATTTTGTAAACCTCTCGCACTTCGACATTTCCGACGATCTTTTCTTCCCGCACCGGTTCCATCAAACCCTGTATAGCGGATTTTATCTCCTCAATGGCCTCGTAAATGATGGAGTAGGTTCTGATTTGAACGCCCTCTTTTTCTGCCAGCTTTCTCGCCGTCATGGATGGTCTTACCTGGAAACCAATGATAATGGCATCTGAGGCCGAAGCGAGTAGTACATCTGATTCGATGATCTGACCGACAGCCTTGTGAATTACATTCACCTGAACGCTTTCGATAGAGAGTTTGATGAGTACATCTGAAAGTGCTTCGATGGAACCGTCCACATCACCTTTTACGATCAGGTTGAGCTCCTTAAAGGTTCCGAGCGCGAGGCGCCTTCCGATCTCATCCAGACTGATGCGTTTACTCGCTCTGTTGGATTGTTCTCTATTGATTTGGGCCCTTTTGTAAGCCAAATCTTTTGCTTCTGATTCAGAGGGCATTACCTTGATTTGTTCACCGGCTTGCGGTGCACCACTGAGACCGAGGATCAAAACCGGATTGGAGGGGCCGGCTTCTTTTACTCGCTTTCCGTGTTCGTTGAACATCGCCTTGATTCGGCCCTGGAATTCACCTGCTACCACGGGATCGCTCATTTTCAGGGTTCCGTTCTGAACCAGGATTTTTGTCACATAACCGCGGCCTTTGTCAAGAGAAGCCTCCAGGACTGTTCCAATCGCCCTACGGCTCGGATTCGCTTGTAGTTCTAATAAGTCAGCCTGCAGGAGTATTTTTTCCAGCAATTCATCGACATTGGTTCCCTTGATGGCTGAGATATCCTGGGACTGATATTTTCCTCCCCACTCTTCAATCAGGAGGTTCATATTGGCGAGTTCCTGTTTGATCCTGTCAGGGTCTGCGCCGGGTTTGTCGATTTTGTTGATGGCAAAAACGATGGGTACCCCGGCGGCCTGTGCATGTGAAATCGCCTCTTTGGTCTGCGGCATTATTTTATCATCGGCTGCAACGATAATTACGGCGACATCCGTCACTTTGGCACCCCGTGCACGCATCGCAGTAAATGCCTCGTGACCCGGTGTATCCAGAAAGGTGATTCTGCGCTCCTCATCTCCGAGTTTGACCTCGTAAGCTCCGATGTGCTGGGTAATACCACCAGCCTCTCCGGCTGCAACCTTGGTCGATCGGATGTAGTCAAGGAGTGAGGTTTTACCGTGGTCCACGTGGCCCATTACGGTGACGATGGGAGCGCGTGGTTCGAGATCTTCCGGATCATCTTCTACCTCGACCTCTTCGTCGATTTGTTCTTCGGCGCTGATAAATTCGGTTTCGTAGCCAAAGTCTTGCGCGACTAATTCAATAATCTCGGCATCCAGTCTCTGGTTTATGGAGACGATCACCCCGAGGTTCATACAATTGGTGATCACATCCGTAGAAGATACATCCATTAAGCTGGCCAGTTCAGATACGGAGATAAACTCAGTGACCTGCAGCTTTTTTGTTTCTTCTTCTGTGCTTTCCACTTCTTCTTTTTCCTTGAGTCGCTCCCTGTTTTCCTTTCTCAGCTTAGGTCTTTTGCTCTTCTTGCCACCCGACAATCTGGCGAGTGTAGCCTTGATTTGTTCATCAATTTCCTTTTGGGAAACCTCCTTAACCTCATCTTTTTTGCCTCTTGCACCTCTTTTCCTTCCTCTATCGCGTCCTCCTGGCGTTCTGGCTGCGACCTTGCGCTTTCTACGGCGGCGTCTTTTTTTGCCATCGCCTTCCTTTTCATCCTTGTCTTTAGATTTTTTCTTGTCAGCCTCAAACTTTTGGGTGTCAATCTTGCCAAGGATCTTTAATCCCTTCAGCTTGGGGACTTCTTTTTCTATGTGACCGGTTTCAGTTTCTGCCTCGGAATCTGTAGCCTTATCTCCAGCATCTTCTTCCTTCTTATCATCGCTGGCAGCGGCTGGCTTGGGTGCTTCTTCTTCCCCGGGTTTGGCTTTAGCCTTTTTCTTCTTGTCTTTTTTCTCCTCTTTTTCCGGGGTGGCCTTGGGTTTCTCTTCTTTGTCGGCCGGGGCTTCTGCGGCTTTTTCTACTTCTGCCTCAGGTTTGGCTTTTTCAGCTTCCTTGTCTTTCTCCTCCTTCTTTTTGCCTGCGGGCTCCTTCGATTTTTTTGGCTTGTCAAGTTCGATTTTGCCCACTACTTTCAATCCGGGTTTGTCTTTTTCGGCTTCTTTTTCCGGAGTGGTGTCCTCCTCAGCTTTTTCGGCTTCCATCTCTTCCGGTTTTTCTTCGGCGGTATCCGGTTGTGGAGGCAGAGGTGGCTTTTCGGGCTTTTCAGCCTTTTCTTCAGCCGGGAGTTCAGGCTCCTTTTTCAACTGCGAGGGAAGCGGAGGTGGTTCTTTGGGCGCGGGAAAGTCTGACCTGCGGCTTTTGGGTTTGGCCGGGTCCTGGCCCGATCGGTGCCCTATCTTCAGACTGTCAGCCTTTTCCTTAATGGACATGGAATTGGCAAACTCGCGGAGGAGTTCTTCGTACATCTCTTCCGTGAGTTTGGCATTCGGCTTGTCTTCCACCTCAAACCCCTTGTTTTTCAGGTGATCGACGATAGTACTCTTACCGACGTTTAACTCCCTTGCTACTTTAATAATCCTTCTTACCATTCAATATTTTAATCTGGTCACTATCTTGTTTCATGCCTTAATAAAATGTCCCAATGCGCCCCGAAAAGTCCGGTGGAATCAACCATTACCTGAAAATCGGGGGGGATCGCATTCGGCCCTGAATTGTGCCATCCAACCTCGCGGGAGACCAAATGAGCACCAGTCCGGCATTACTTTCTGCTATAAGGTCAATAAAAATTCACAAAAAATAATTCAAAAAACCCGGAATACCTGCCAGCAGATGAACCTTTGTCCATCCTTCGGAGGCTTTCTTTATGCAAAATTAATAAAAAGGGGACCTCCCGCCAAAGTCCCCTCATTGTCTTCACTCGCCCTCCTCAAACTCTGATTCGAGTACTTTGAGGACATTTTTTATGGTTTCCTCCTCCAAATCGGTCCTTCTAACAAGTTCATCAATGCTGAGCTTGAGGACGCTTTTGGCAGAGTCACAACCTATATTTTTCAACTGGTCCAATACCCAGTCTTCTATCTCATCTCCGAATTCATCCAAATCCACATCTTCCTCCACTTCGTATTCTTCCGCTTCCCTGAATACATCAATTTCGTAGCCGGTCAGGGCAGATGCGAGCTTGATATTTGATCCGCCCTTACCAATTGCAAGGGAAACCTGGTCGGCTTTCAGATAGACTGCTACCTTTTTATTCTCCTCGTCGATTTCCATGCTGCTGATACGGGCAGGAGTGAGTGAGCGCTGTATGTAGAGTTGGAGGTTGGTAGTGTAGTTGACGATATCGATGTTTTCGTTCTTCAATTCGCGAACTATACCGTGTATTCTGGAGCCCTTCATACCGACACAGGCACCCACCGGGTCAATTCTGTCATCGTAGGACTCGACAGCTACTTTTGCGCGCTCACCGGGCATTCGGACTATTTTTCTGATCATAATCAAGCCGTCCTCGATTTCCGGTACTTCCTGCTCCATTAGTTTTTCGAGGAAGCGTTCATCGGTTCGGGACATGATGACCACGGGATTGTTGTTCCGCATTTCTACGGACTTAATCACCCCTCTGACCACATCTCCTTTCCGGAAAAAATCTCCCCGGATGGTCTCACCCCTTGGCAGCACCAGTTCATTACCGGTTGCGTCGTCCAAAATCAGGAATTGTCTCTTCATGATCTGGTGAACTTCACCCACGACCATTTCGCCGAGGCGGTCGTTGTACCTCGCAAAGACCTCGTCTTTTTCGAGGTCCATAATTCGAGAGATAAGTGTTTGACGTGCAGCCATAATTGCGCGCCGGCCAAAATCCTCGAGATAGATCTGTTCATAGCACTCCTCACCCACGGTGTAGTCTTCGTCTATTAACAGTGCTTCGCTGACCGAAATTTGCTTGTTTTCGTCAGTCACCTCCCCGTCTGGTACGATAGTCCTGATCCTCCACATCTCAAGGTCACCCTTGTCGATGTTAACAATGACATCAAAATTATCATCGGAGCCGTACTTTTTCTTTATCAAAGTCCTGAATACGTCCTCCAGTACCCGCTGAACAGTGGGTTTGTCAATGTTTTTGTCGGATTTGAACTCCGTAAAGGTCTCAATTATGTTTATCATAACTATTTAAATGATACCAGCACTTTGGCCGATTTTATTGAATCAAAATTAATGGCTTTTCGCTCTGTAGGAGCCTTTTTCTTTCCTCCCGGCTTCACCTCTAAAACAATTTGGTCATCTTCCACCTCCACTAACTTGCCGCGAACATCTCCCTCAGTTGTTTGAACATCCAACTCTCTGCCGAGGTGCTTGGGATATTGCTTGAGAAACTTCAACGGTCTGTCAACCCCGGGAGATGAAACCTCCAATTTGTATTTGGCATCCATCAATCCACCTTCCTCAATCCTGGACTCCAGAAAACGGCTCACGGACCGGCAGGTGTCAAAACTTACTCCTTCTACCGAGTCTATGAAAACCGACAGACTGGATGTGCCCTTCAGCTCCATGTCCACCAGGAAACACTCCTCAAATCCCTCTTCTGAAAACTTTTCTTCAAGAAAAGAAACAACTTTTTCCTCGGTTAGCATCTACAAACTTTATTAACTAAAAAAAGGGAACACGCGTTCCCCTTTGAAAACCGCCGCAAAGGTAGGAAAAAATTGATTGTGAAACAAATGTAGATGACTGCCTTTGCCACGCCAACTCCATCGTCCATCCTTTGATTGACTGATGTACTACGGACCGCCTTCGCAAGAAAAATAATTATACGATTGGTATGTGTATTGATTGGGTTTTGTAGAATGCTGCTATTCAAATATAAACACATTATATAATTTGGCTATACAATTGGTGTCCGCTTTTTTTTATCAATTGTGATTGGCTTCCATTGCCTAAGCCCGGCAAATATTCAGACGCAAAATTTTAATAAATTTTTTATCATTGCAGTTTGTTTCAACCAGACCCCGGTATATGTGTTCGTAAACCGATAATGTAATTTGGAAGTTTGAATCTTAGGTGCGGAATGAGTTTGATTTGTCGTGATCCTAAGTTGGTTTGCGGATGTTTGGGATAAATAAGGGGATGGATTGGAGTATTTTTAAGGAATGGTAAAATGATTTACAATGGAGGATTACTACGTTGAAGTCCGGAGAGTTACTGAGTTTATTGAAAAAAAAGCAAATGGCTTTATGCCGCAAATAGGCTTGATTACCGGCACGGGCCTCAGTGGAATTGTGGATAAGTTTGAGGTGGTGCTGGAATTGCCTTACGGAGACATACCGGGCTTTCCGGTTTCGACAGTTCAAAGCCACAAGGGGCAGTTGGTTTTTGCCAATTACCACGGCCTCAATCTGGTGATTTTACAGGGGCGATTTCACTACTACGAAGGCTATAGCATGCAGGATCTTACACTGCCCGTGCGGGTTTTAAAGGAATTGGGGTGTGAGCGATTTATCATTTCCAATGTGACGGGTAGTGTAAATCCGGATTACGAAATGGGTGATGTGGTCTTTATCAGGGATCATATTAACCTCATGGGTGCCAACCCATTGAGAGGTAAGAACTTCGAGCAATGGGGACCCAGGTTCCCTGACATGAAAAGTACTTACAATGAAGACTGGAACCGCCGCTGCATGGAAGTTGCTGAGGGGATTGGATTCACTGCGCATTCGGGCGTGTATTGTGCATTTGCAGGGCCGAATCTGGAAACACCCGCCGAATACATATTTTTGAACCGCATTGGTGCGGATGTGGTGGGTATGTCCACTGTGCCGGAAGTGTTAGTGGCCAAACACATGGAAGTACCCGTTTTGGTGTTCTCACTGGTGTCCAATAAGTGCTACCCACCGGAGGCGATAAGGGAAACCAGTGTGGAGGACGTGATCAGCGTGGGTGAGGAAAAAGCCCCTCTGCTTCAGGAAATGCTTTGTAAAATACTCGAATCGGGTATTCTGCTGGAGGATTGAACAAATTGATGGCAGAGGATTTATTAGTTTATCACTATTTTTTATGAAAAAAAACTCCCCCCGGATTATTATAAAAGGTGCTCGGGAACACAACCTGAGGGACATTGATGTCAGCATACCCCTCAATGCGCTCACTGTGATTACGGGAATCAGTGGGAGTGGAAAGTCCAGTCTGGCCTTTGACACCATCTACGCCGAGGGACAGCGCCGCTACATGGAGACCTTTTCCGCCTATGCCCGCCAGTTTATCGGTACCATGGAGCGACCTGATGTGGAGTCAGTGGACGGCCTGAGTCCGGTGATTTCCATCGAACAAAAAACCACGGGCTGGAATCCGCGTTCCACAGTTGGAACGGTGACGGAAGTGTACGATTTTCTCCGCTTGCTCTACGCCCGAATTGGAGTGGCAAGGTCTTATTTGACGGGCAATGTAATGCAGAAATACTCCGAGGAACAGATTGTGGACCTGCTGGTTTCCACCTTTTCAGGGGAGGCCATTTCACTGCTTGCGCCTGTGGTACGAGGGCGTAAAGGACACTACAGGGAACTCTTTGAACAGATTAGAAAACAGGGGTACACCAAGGTCAGAGTCAACGGAGAAATCACTGACCTCAAAGTGGGCATGAAACTGGACAGGTATAAAACGCACAACATCGAGGTGGTGATCGACCGCTTGAAAGTACCGGCTCAGCGAAATAACCGCCTGGTCAGTTCGGTGAGAATTGCCATGGAAATGGGAGAAGACCTGCTTTTTGTCCTAAAAAAAGACGGCGATGTGCTGCCCTTCAGTAAGGAACTGGTCGATGCAGAAACGGGTTTGTCCTATGAGGAACCCTCTCCCAACTCCTTCTCCTTTAATTCACCCTACGGTGCCTGTCCTGAGTGCAAGGGACTGGGTGAAGTACACCGCGTAGATATTGAAAAAGTCATCCCGGATCCGAAAAAATCCATCAGTCAGGGTGGTTTTGCTCCGCTGGGGGAGTACCGCGATAACCTCAACTTCAGGGAACTGCGGGCTCTCGCTAAAAAGCACGATTTTTCTCTCTCAAAACCCATCGAAAATATCTCGGATGAGGTGCTGAACCTTTTGCTTAACGGGCAGGGGAGAAAGAAAAAGTCTAAATCCGGTCGCAAGGTGAAGTGGGGCAAACAAATCCGAGCGTTGGGTATTGCGGGGATGATCAACCAATGGCATCAGGATACAGGTTCAGAAAAAATACGACAGTGGGCCGAATCTTTTATGTCAATTGATGTCTGCCCTGAATGTGAAGGTGCCCGCTTAAGGAAAGAATCCCTCCACTTCTTTTTGGCCGACACCAGGATTTCTGATCTGGCTGAGATGGATTTGGAGCAACTGGGAAAGTGGGTGGATGATCTCCCGGAAGCACTTACGGAACGCCAACTTACCATTGCCCGGGATTTGATCAAGGAAATCCAGGATCGCATTGGGTTTTTGTTGGAAGTGGGGCTGGGGTATCTCACTCTCAATCGCAGGGCAAATACCCTATCCGGTGGAGAGTCCCAGCGCATCAGGCTGGCTACACAAATCGGCTCTCAGTTGACCGGGATTACCTACATTTTGGACGAACCCTCCATAGGCCTGCATGCCAGTGACAATGAGCGGCTTATCAGGTCACTAAAAAACCTGCGCGACCTCGGGAATACCATCATTGTGGTGGAGCACGACAAGGAACTCATGCAGGCATCCGATTTTATAGTAGATCTAGGCCCGGGTGCCGGAAAAAATGGGGGAGAGGTCATGGTCACAGGCAATCCCTCCGAAATTGCAAGTACCAACGGTAGTCTTACCGCAGCCTATCTCAAATTGGACGACCCCCAAAAGGGCAAGAGCAAAAACAGGAAAGGCAATGGTAAAAAACTCCAATTGCGCGGTGCGAGCGGGAACAATTTGAAATCTGTCAACCTGGACCTGCCGTTGGGCTGTTTTACCTGTGTGACCGGAGTGTCAGGAAGCGGTAAATCCACCCTTGTCAACGAAACCCTCTACACCATCCTCCGCAAGGAATACCACAACTCCCTTAATAAACCGCTCCCCTATAAAACCATTAAGGGCATTGACAACCTGGACAAGGTCATCGAAATCGATCAATCTCCCATCGGACGGACCCCCCGCTCAAATCCTGCTACTTACACCGGCGTATTTACGCCCATTCGCCAGCTTTTTTCTGATACCAGAGAGGCGATGATCAGGGGGTATAAACCCGGAAGGTTCTCATTCAATGTGAAAGGGGGAAGGTGTGAAACCTGTGGCGGAGCAGGAAAGAAAACCCTGGAGATGAATTTTCTCCCCGATGTGCTCATCGATTGCGAAACCTGCATGGGGCAGCGGTACAACCGGGAGACACTGGAGATAATTTACAAAGGCAAGAATATTTCCGAGGTATTGGATATGACCATCGATGAAGCAAGTGAGTTTTTTAGCAGTATTCCAAAAATAAGTCGGATTATCGATACCCTCAAAAGGGTCGGCCTCGGATACATCACCCTCGGTCAACCGGCTCCAACCCTTTCCGGGGGAGAGGCGCAGCGGGTCAAATTGGCCGAAGAACTGGCAAAAAGAGCTACGGGAAACACCCTTTACATCCTGGATGAACCCTCTACAGGTCTGCACTATCAAGACATTTTGAATCTCCTGAACATACTGCACGAACTCGCAGATAAAGGCAACACAGTCCTCGTGATTGAACATCAAACGGACATTATTCACAACGCAGACTACATCGTGGACATGGGACCGGGAGGAGGTAGAAACGGCGGTGAAATTGTTTTTCAGGGGCCGCTGAGTAAAATCAAGAGAAGCAGAAAAAGCCTCACTGCAAAGTTTCTGTAAGGGTATAACCCATCTCCTGAATTCCGCAAATAATAAATTTTTCATGCTTCAATGGAGGTGGTCAATCTCCTTGGGTGTTCGGATAATAATTTTGGGGATGGATAACAGGACAATTTAAATAGGGTATGTTTTCCAGATTGGGAAAAATTTACTATCTTTGGTTAGTCGTTGAATTTTTTGCCTAATCAATTCCCTTGCTATGACCTGTTCTAACGATAATAAACCGCTTTACAGGCTGTTGAATTGGCCGCGGATCACACTGATATTGGCCATTCTCTTTTTTCATTCCAACCTTGCATTCTCAGGAAATGACAATGCCGATTCCGTATTGTACGATTTCTATCATACGGCCTGGGAAAGACTCCATGATTCCCAATTCCAGCAGGCTTTGAAGTTGGTTAATAATGGAATTGAAGAGGTGAAGTCAAGAGATGAAGTGGATTATGAATGGTTGATTGATTTTTACAGTGTAAAGGCCGTCATTTATGAAGAATTGGGGCAAAACCACAGGGTAATTTCCATTTTAGAGAATAATATTCTGCTGAGTGAAAATGTAGATGATGAGGAGTTTGTAAATTGGGTTCTAAGCAGTTCCTACGGTCATATAGCAATTGCCCTGTCGCGTTTGCATCTTTTTGAGAGTGCCGTGGATTACTATCAGCGCGCAATTTACATCGATCACAAATACTTTCCTGACCGTCATTATTTTCACACAGGAAATTACAACAACATTGGATTGGTGAAATTAGATCTTGGGCAAAAAGAAAGGGCGCTGGAGTATTTGGATAAAGCAATGTACCACATTAATCAGTATGAGGGAGTCACTCCAAATCACATCAATCCCATAAAAGCCGATTATGGCAGGGTTTACCTGGAGATGGGAAAGGCGGAAAAGGCATCGGAAATACTCGAGAAGGCTTATGATTTAATGGTCGAATACGGCGCGCATATTGAGACTTTTGTCAATGTACACCAGTTGTTGATGCAGGCCGCGATGATGCGTGGAGATACCGCTGAGGCAGTTTCTATCCTGGATGATGCTCTTGAATTAATCGATGGTACTCTTCACAGAATGCCTATGGTCCCCTGCCGGGTTTATAATTTCGGAGGGAATCTGTACCTCGAAATGGGGGACCCAGAAAGGGCGGCACAAATTTTTAACAAGTGTTTGGAGTTTATGGATTTCAGCCCTGATTTGCCACCTGACAGAATTTCGGATATTGATGAAGTCCTGCGTGCGAAAACCAATTTGTTGCGAGCGGAATTTGCCATAATTATGGAAGGAGATTCCGGTGAAAAGGAGGACCAATTGGGGGAAATTCTGAATGTGGTAGATAGAAATATTCGACTACTCCGACACTTCATTGCTGGTATTTTGATTCCTCACTCCAAAAATCGCCTGGTGCGTGAACGAATCGGACTGTTTGAGGTGGGAATCAAGGCGCTTTACGAACTTTACAAGATGAACCCCGACCCGGAATATGTCCAAAATGCACTTTTTATTGCAGATCAATCCCGATCCGCAGTATTGTTGGAGGATATACTGATGAGAATGACAGAGGACGAAACTATCCTTACTGATTTCAATCGCGATTTGAAACTCAAGGCAAGTTATGACAGTCTGTTCCTCGAGTTGAATTTCTGGCAGGACTCCACCTCAATTACTGCGGATTCAATGGTAATGGCTTTAAGAGAGCAGATGGCCTCTATCCGGGTCAAGCGGGAGGCGCTTTTTACGGAGGTATTCAGTGCCCAGCCACTTTATATCAGGGAATTGGTTGAAACCGGACAGGCCGATGAGGGATTCCTAAAAAACTTGCTGGATGGGGGCTATTCGGTGCTCACCCATTTTCCCGGAACCCAAAACTTTTTTACCCTGGGACTGAGTAAACAGGGGGCGATATTCTTGATGGATACCATGCCGGATGACCTGGCGATTGAGGCCAACCGGCTTAGGAAAGAGATTGATTTTTTCCCTAACACTATTGGCAATTCCAAAAAATTTAATGAGCACATGTCCCGCCTGGAGAATGTCAATCAAAAAACCTACGACCGTTTCTTTAGGGGAATGGAAAAGATCACTACCGATAAACTGCTTATTATTCCCGTGGATGAAATATCTGCGGTTCCGTTCGCAGCGCTTTCATTTCCTGCGGGGGGGAGCGGCAGGGGCTCTTATTTGCTGGAGGAATTTGAAATATCCTACAGCTATTCTCTCAAAGCGCTTGAACTACAAAAACAACTCAACAGAGAGAGCCTGACCGGTTTTTTGGTTTTTGCTCCTGAGTATCAAAATGAGAAGGTTCGGGCCTTTGGAGTGGAAGGAGAGCTGACGCTTTCCCCTCTCGAATTTAACCAAAGAGAGTCTGAATTTCTGTCCCGTTTTTACGAAGCAGTGGGCTTTGATGGTCCCGAAGCCACTCTGGATAATTTTTACTCCGCAGCTCCTGCAGCGGCCTGGTTACATCTAAGTGGGCACGCCTTTATTAATGAGGGCCTCCCGGAGTATTCCTTTTTTGCCTTCTCCAAACCGGTAAGCGGTGATGATAATCAATTGCTTTCAATAAATGATATTTCGCGGTTGCAACTCAATGCCGAAGTTGTCTTCCTCAATGGCTGTCAAACCGGATATGGACCGGTTCAGCCAGGGGAGGGAGCGCTTAGCCTTCAAAGGGCTTTTGCATCAGCCGGAGTGAGTACGTTGGTAACTACTCTTTGGCCGGTCAACGACGAAGCCGCTTATCATCTCACCAGGGAGTTTTACGATGTCTTGCCTTCTGTTGAGTCCATACCTGCAGCGCTTAGAAAATCTGCCCTCGAATTTATCCGATCCGGTGACCCGGTTTACAGTCATCCCTATAATTGGGCTGGATATGTTTCTTATGGAAAGTCAGATAATCCCATTGCTGTCAGTGCAGGTATCGGCTGGTTTGAACGTCTCTTATTTCTCGGACTGGTTATATTGGTTGGTCTTTGGTATCTAAAGAAAAAATGATGAATCCCTTAAGTGATTGGTGGAATTATCTCAAAGTCAAATTGGGTTTTCAGCCCGATACGTCCTTTGTGGCCCGGCAACTAAAAAAACCAGGTGGCTTTTATGCCGGGAAAATAACTGATCGCATGAACAAGGTCAACCACAGCTTACTTGAGTTGACTCTATCTCAATTCAAACCCGGGTCCGGGGAGCGGTGGTTAGAAATAGGTTTTGGCAACGGAAAGCATCTCAGCGGTGTTCTAAATGATTGTGACCTCAATTCCCTGCACGGTCTGGATCACTCCGCTGAAATGATCGCAATGGCTGAAAGAGAAAATGCTAAAAGAATTTCAGATGGAAAGATGGAGTTAAAACTGGGTTGCAGCTCCGAAATTCCCTGGCCGGATTCCTTTTTTGACAGGGTGTATTGCAACAATGTGATTTACTTTTGGCAAAATCCTCAATTGCACCTGAGGGAGATAAAAAGGGTGTTGAAAAACGGCGGTGAACTGGCCTGTGGATTCCGCAGTCGATCCACTATGAAAAACCTACCCTTCACCAACCACGGCTTTGTATTGTACGAACCGGGTGAATGGGCGGATACTTTGCGCAGAGCCGGCTTTGAGGAATTGAGACAGCATCTGGTAACAGAATCCAGAGAACTGAATCCGTCCCTCAATATTTCGTTGGAATCGGTATGTTTGGTCGGAAGGAAGCCCCCGGCCCAGTGATTTTTATTACTGAAAAATCAAGTCGCAACCAGTGCGTTCACAGGCTTTTTCCAGGATTTCGCTAAAGTTTTCGATTATCACATTTCCGCCGTGTTTCGAACTTATCAATCCACCCTGGGTCAGGAGGGGAAATATCTTCTTGTTCTCCTTAAAGTGCTGACGGAATTGTTCAGCTAGTTGAGATTCAGTAATGGAGTCTGTTGAACTTTCGTCTTCTACCCAAAATAGATCCCGGGCATCGGCCCAGGCAAATCTCTTGATATTCAAAATGTGATAGGCCAGAAAGCTGCCGATTAGCAGTTGTGTAGCCCTGACTTCCACGGGGAATTTGCTGAGGTTCTCCTCAGTTCTATTTTCAATCATTTTTTTTATTACCTCCAATCGGTCATTAATTTCCGTGGAAAGCTCACTGGTATTTCCCTTCATTCCCGCGATCAACTGGTTGTAGTGTTTTTCAATGGAGTCAAATATCTCACCTGTTTGTTTACTACCTTTCAGATAGGCCTCACCCAGTTCCTTGAACATCTGTCTTTCCATTTGGGTACCTGAGAAAAAAATTATCTTTATGGCGGGTTCTCTTTCGAGTTCAACGTGCATATTGTTTCGCCTGTCAACCATTTCATTCAGCGATCTGAAAACCGGAAGCCAGAGAATTATTTTGGACATATTGGTTCAACGTTTATTTGGAAAAAGGCGAAATTAAGAATTTTAATGCCCCAATTCTCTTTTAGGGTGGTGTTTTTGCAGGAGTTAACAAAGATATGACATCTGAAAGTCACTGGAATATTACTGCCGGTTACTGCCTTTTAATTCCACTCTGGCTTCCAATATTCCATCCGGCTCCCGCCATCAACCATCGACCAGGCATTGCAACTCCGGTGATATCTGAATAAGAGCGGTCGAACACATTGTTGACCTGAAGGTAAAAATTGGCTTTTCCATTCAATAACTTTCGCTCCAATCGGCTATTTACTGTTAAATAGCTGGAACTGAGAAGGGCATCAATATCGGGCGAGCGGTCTTCGGGGCGATTTTTGTACCACGAATTCAGGGAAAAAGTCCAGTCCCGGTTTCTCAGCAAAAGATTCATATTGACCAGATGTCCGGCCTGACCGGTAATGTATTTAGCCTCGATGTCCTCACTGGCCCGGATGTTGTTGTGCGTGTATCCCACTTCAAGGAAACTATTAAAGCCCAGAATTACAGGACCGCGAGATTCCGTCCTCAGTTCAAAACCGGTGGTTTTCACCTTGCCGATGTTTTGGGTAAAAAAGTACCAGGCGCCCTCCTCGAGATTGTCCTGTCCGGGAATTTCTTCCGCAGGAGTGCGGATGTAATCGATGATATTTTTACCATGACGGTGGAATAGTGCCCCGTGGAAGTCCAACCAGGGAAACAGTTCAGCAGCAAATCCGGCTTCAACTTGCCATGCCCTCTCCGCCTGCAATTGTGGGTTTCCGAGGTTTCTGCCAGTGGCGAGCGGTCCCGGCAGACTGGTCGAAATAAAACGCTCGGTGTAATCTGCCGCCCTGATACTTCGACCTCCGGAGAACCTGAGTTCGATGCGTTCAAAATTGTGCGCGATGCTCAATTTAGGGCTTAGTTCAAAGCCGAAGTTTTGGTCGCGATCGGCACTCAAAGCGAAGTGAATATCTGTTCGCTGACCCAGTTTTTGTCGCAGACCTGCAAAAATAGCGAAGGCGTGGTCGCTGTGGTCGCCCCGGTCATTGCTCTCAATGGTTCTCAACTGTGTCCTTGTGCCAAAGTGGAGATCCCTTCCTCTGCCCAGAGGCAACCAGTGATTGAGCTGAAAAAGACTGAGTGTGGTTAGGTGTTCGTTTGCCGGTGGGAAATCCGGATTGAAGATGAACCGGTCCCTGTTTCTCTTATGCGAAATATCGATGGCGGTCCTTCCCCTGTCTCCGGTTCTGGTGACTTGTAGGTGGTTGTAAAGTACTCGAGTGTATTCCTCTGCTTCGTCCAGTGGATTGCCGGTGTAAAAATAGCGGGCGGAAAAATCCCTTCTGTCGGCAGCCATTCGGTAAAAAATTTCCCAATCCCCATCTGTTTGGTGGCGCAATGCCAGGGTGGCCGATGATATGTCAAACCAGTAAAGTGATCCATCCAGCGCCTTGTGTCCGTCTGCACTTTGGTGTTCAAGTCCCCCGGAAACGGTGGTGTTTTTACCGGGATTGAAGTGGAAATTCCCTCTTCCTCCCCGGTAGCCCTTGCTGCCTGCGGAGAGATTACCGGTAAATGAATAGACCCCATCATAACTCCCGGCTGCCGTTTTGGTGATTATATTGATGACTCCACCCATGGCATCTGCACCGTAATGAGCCGAGCCCGGTCCCTTGATTACTTCGATGCGGTCAATTTCTCCAACCGAAACCGGAAGGCTTGCGCTGAAATGGCCGGTGAGTGGGTCGTTCCAGCGAACTCCATCCACCATAACAAGCACTTGCGAAAAAGTACTGCCCCTCAAAGACAGGTCTGATTGCACCCCGGCCGGCCCTCTGGACTGAATTTCAAGGCCGGGAATGTACCGCATAAGCTCGTCTGGGCTGGAGGCGGGAAGGGAAGAAATTGTCTCATTGGAAAGTACCTGGATGTCCCTGCCTGTTTCGTGCAATTTCAGCGGAATAATGTAAGATTCGACCCAGATGGTATCTCCTGAAAAGACAAGGGTGTCGAGAGGTTGGTGGGTTGCACTCTGTCCCGGTATAGTAAGCAGCAGGCAGGCGAGCATTATGGGGATGAAAAGAATAAGCTTCATGCAGGGGTCTGTTTTTTTCCGCAAAAGTAAACTATCCTCTATTTTTTTATAGTGGAACAAATGACTTTGACCAAATCATTGTAGTGAACTAATTACATTTGTGGTCTGATAAAAATCAGGAAATTTTCGGGAGATGGTTTGTTCCATGACATTGCCACGTTTACAAGATTGATCGGGTTGTTCCCGGGATAGATTGGACAAAATTCGCTTCTGTACAAAATATTGTGAAACCGGGAGGTACGCCCCCGGGCATAAAATCGTTTTCAAATCGAATTAAAAAGGGATTGATGATAAAGAAAATACTTGCCGTGATTCTGGGCCTCTTGGCCGTTGTGGTTATCATCGGTATTCTCCAACCGGCTGAAGTGGTCATTGAAGAGCAGTACATCATTAAAGAACCCATGGATAAATTGCAGGCCCGTATGTCTGATGATGTCTCTATGGCGCAGTGGTTCTCAGAGGCAACAGGCCGAAGAATACAGACCGTGGAGCAGGAAAATTCTCGTGGCAAGGGTTACGGAAGACTCCTGGTGGATGAACCAGCCCTGTCTGAAGTGGCAACCAGTTTAAATGTGGATATTTACAAGCCCCTGCGGCATTCTGTCCACACCAATTTTTTCCTGACTTCCACCAGTGCAGGAACCACTATCAACACCTTCTCAACCCTTCAAAAAAGTGGTTGGAGTCGATTTATTGGATGGGTTTTCAGACCGGGAAATCGATGGTCCAATATGCTGGGTGAAACTATGGAGCTGGTCAAGGAGGAGGCGGAGTCTGATTTTGTAGCTCTGATAGATGGTTTCTACATCGAAAGGAGGCCCGTCATTGAGCGCAATTACTTGATGGTGAGAAGCAGGCGGCCATTTGAGGAGATGAATGAATTCAGCAACGAGAACTTCCCCCGGCTGGATTATTTTATTCAGCAGGAGAGATTGAGGCGATTTCCTTTTTCCACTTTGTATTACGACCTGAATATCGATGAGGAGATGGCTGATATGGCTGCCGCAGTCAGGATTGACAGGGATTTGCAGACATCACCAGGAGGTCTTCAGCTCAAGTTTTTAAGACGCGGTGAGGTCGTCTCTGCCAGGCACTACGGCCCGGTAGAAGATGTAGTAGATGCCCATCGGGCCATCCGTCAATACCTGGAGGAAAACAATCTCCATTTTGACCCTCCCTTCATTGAAACTTATGAGGTGGGTGCCAGAGATGTCGATAATCCGGAGGATTTTGTTACGCTTGTGGAATACTATTTGCCCGAGGATTGATACCATCTACCAGAAGATTCATTGGTGGATTCTTTCCCAACAATCGCATGGACTTATGCCATGAAGCGGGGTGAATTTTAAATGTAATTAGCACACGCCCGAAAAAATTTATACTTTTGACGCAGTATTATTCAAAAGAAATCACTGCAAAGTGCTACAGTTTTTCAAGTCCAATCAGCTATTAAACAGCTTAATGCTGTTTCCCTATGCCCTGGTGCTTAATCACCGGGTTTTCTTTAGGGATAGAGAAGTTGTGCATACGGACTCGGACGGCATATTTAGTTCGTGGATTGAGCCATTTTGGACGCAGTACCCGATATGGTCTTCGATTTTTTATGTATTCCTGATTTTTTTTCAGGCTATACTGATCAATCGCTTGAGTATCGTCTTTCGGATTGGGAGTGAAATCAATTTGTTTCCGGGTGTTCTCTACCTGATTTTTGTCAGCTTTTTTCCCGAGTTTCAACACCTGAGTGCCCTGAGTATCGGCATGCTTTTTTTTCTGTTTGCTCTGAATGCCCTTTTTCAAACCTACAAGCGACATCAGGATACTGGCAAACTCTTCAATGCGGGATTTTGGACCGGGGTGTCTGCTCTTTTTTACGCTCCCTTTATAGCCGGGATGCTGATTGTTATAATCGGTGCTTTTATACTGAAGCCTGTAAAAGGAAAGGACTGGTTGCTCATGTTTAACGGTCTTTTGGTAACCTATTTCCTGACTTTTGCAATTGGATATGCAGTCGGCATGGATGCGGGAATTTTCCTTGAGCACTATGCAGTTCCAGTGCATTTCCACATTCCTTTTGTTCCGATAGAAGCCTCCTCATTTGTACCACTGTTAATTCTCAGTACAGCGATTTTATTGGCATTGGCTAACTACCAGTTCTACCTGTCCAAAAAACCACTTCGATCAAAAAAGAACATCGATATATTGTATTGGAGTTTGCTGGTTTTTGCTGCATCCACCTTGTTTTTTGAAGGGGTGGAATTGCAACACATGATTTTGGTAGCCCTGCCTCTCTCCTTATTACTCCAAGACAGCATTGTTCGCATTGAAAATCCGCTGACCGCTGAGATTATTCATCTTTTTATCATAGGTGGTGTCTTCTTCTTTCAGTATCAGAACTTTTTGTAAAAGTTCGAGGTGTTCCTTATATTTGACAAAACAATGCCAGATGAAAAAAGTAGAAATAAATAGATTCGGTGGATATGAAGTGGTCGAATTGGTAGAGCGTTCATTCCCTACCCCTGGTGATAATGATGTGGTGGTAAAGGTCAGTTATGCCGGGGTAAATCCACTTGATTGGAAAGTCCGGTGTGGAATGATGAAAATGGTCACAGGTTCAAAATTCCCGATGAGTCTTGGTTCTGAGGCCTCAGGAGTAGTTTCAGAGGTGGGCAGTCAGGTGCAAAACCTCAAATCTGGTGACAGGGTCGTACTTACCACAGGATTGAAAGGAGGTGCCTACAGCGAGTTTGTCAAAGTGCCGGAAACCAATTGTTGCAAAGTGTCATTGGGAGTGTCGCTTAAGGATGCTGCAGGATCCTACATTTGCGGATTAACCGCCCTGCAATGTCTAACCGAAAAAGGGAATGTGGGCGAGGGCAGTCAGGTGCTTTTGATTGGCGCGTCGGGAGGCGTTGGTTCTTTTGCGGTTCAAATTGCAAATCTCCTCGGAGCTGAGGTTACCGCCGTCTGTTCAACTGCGAATGTGGATTATGTGAAGTCTTTGGGTGCCCAAAAGGTGATCGATTACACAGAAGAAAACCCCGCAGAGTTAAAGGAGCGATTCGATCTGGTCTTTGACGCCGTGAATGCACACAGTTGGAAAACTATGAAACCGCTCCTTAAATCTAAAGGCACGTATCTTAACACCATGCCGGACCCGGTAATGTTCTTGCGCCAGGTTTTCACCTCGGTTTTTTCATCCAAAAAATGCAAGACCTACATGCTGAAGCCCAACAGGGAACAAATGAGTTGGTTACTGGATAAAATGGACAGTGGGGAAATCCGATTGACTATTTCCAATACTTATCCCCTGGAGCAGGTTGCAGATGCCATTTCTGAGAACGAAAAAGGGAGGACCCGCGGAAAAATTATCCTGGAAATTGACCCTTCATCAAATTAAATTCCGCCTTTTTTTTACCCGTTGAAAACCAATAAGATGTGATTGTTATTTGGTGTTACCAGACATCAAATTACCCCACTTTTTTTGCCCGAATGAGGAGTTTATGTACCGATGGCTTTTTTATAATTCGGGAAAAACTTCTAATATTACGCCACTGAATTCAACTAAGTCAAAAATATTATGAGCGAAGAGAAGAAGACAAAATCTTTGGTAGATCGGTTTTTGAACTGGATTGAAAGGACGGGGAATAAGTTGCCTGATCCCGCCATGTTGTTTTTCTACCTGATGGTAATAGTTTGGGTGTTTTCAGCGGCTTTGGCCCCTTTTGATTTTGGTGAAATTGACCCCAGGACGGGTGAGGCTTTGCTGGTACAAAATCAATTGACGGGTGAGAGTTTGGCAGAATTTCTTGCAACAATGGTCACAGTCTTCGTGACTTTTGCACCCCTGGGTATTGTACTTGTCGCAATGCTCGGTGTGGGTGTGGCCGAGCATTCCGGATTTATCAATGTGGGCTTGAAAAAGTTATTGAATTTCACTCCCAATTCGCTCCTGACCCCAATGCTGATACTCGTGGCCATTGTCAGTCACACTGCGGCTGATGCGGGTTATGTACTTGTGATACCGCTGGGAGGGGTTATATTTTACGCAGCTGGGCGACATCCACTGGCCGGAATTGCAGCAGCTTTTGCGGGTGTTAGTGGTGGATTTAGCGCCAACTTCATTCCCTCAGGTATTGATCCGCTTTTGATGAGCTTTACCCAGGAAGCCGCGCAGATATATGACGAGGACATGTTGATCAACCCGCTCAATAACTGGTTTTTCACTTCAATCTCTTCCATTTTGATTGTTCTGGTGGGCTGGTATATCACGGATAAAATCGTTGAGCCCCGATTATCCAATGTAGAAATTGATGCCGACGAGGAGGAGTTGCCCAAAATGGAAAAGGTGACCCCCCGCGAGAACAGAGCATTTATCTGGGGTAGCGTTGCTATGATTGCGGGCATTGTTGGACTTTTTATTTGGGCCTGGCCCGAGGCCTCCGCATTGCGAGACCAGAATCACGATAATCCCGAGATAAGTTCGCTTGTTTCCTTTCAGGCGCCATTGATGCAGGCCATTGTTCCGCTCATCTTTCTGCTGTTTGTCATTCCGGGAGTCGTACACGGATATATGTCCGGGATGTTCAAAGACTCCAAAGACCTCGTGGACAGTATGACCAAGGCGATGAACAGCATGGCTTACTATATCGTAATGGCCTTTTTCTGCGCCTTATTTATCGATGCTTTTGGCAAGTCAAATATCGGTCTTTTGGTAGCAATTAAAGGTGCTAACTTCCTGCAGGCACTGGCATTGCCCGGTCAGGTCACCATTGTCGGAATTATTCTGCTGACAACGGTGGTTAACCTGCTGGTTGGTTCAGCTTCGGCAAAATGGGCGCTTATAGCTCCGATTTTTGTACCGATGTTGATGCAGTTGGGAATTTCTCCTGACCTCACACAGGCTGCATACAGGGTGGGTGACTCGGTTTCCAATATCATCACGCCGCTCTTGCCTTATTTCCCATTGGTTGTGGTCTTTTGTCAACGGTATGTGAAAGACACAGGAATCGGTACACTGGTATCCATGATGATTCCGTACTCTATTATATTCACCATAGCCTGGACCATCTTCCTGCTCATTTACTGGTGGATTGGAATACCACTGGGACTGCAGGCCAGCTTCGTGTATCCGCCGATGTAAGGTTGGTAGAATTGACGGCATTACGGATGGTGTAGATGATTTAGGAGATTTCGCCTGAATTACGAGTTATTCAATTACGAATTACGAATATTTTAATTACGAATTAGGGGGTAGGGCGAGAGTTCTAATACCCCGTCACGGATTAGAAAACGTGGCGTAATTCCTTGGTTAGGAGTTGGTTTCTCGCAGAGGCCACAAAGGAGGCAAAGGTCGCAAAGGGTTTTGCGATTGAAAATTGGGTAGGGGAGGTATCCAATAGATATCCGCCAGGTAGAATTATCCTCCAAATTTTACAATTTCTAGAACTGGATGTACATCC